>QHPW01000382.1 GCA_003219675.1 Verrucomicrobiota bacterium | reverse complement strand
TGAGCCTTGCCTGAAGGCACGGGCATCAGTACCCACAACAGAGTTGCAAAAGCCGTTCCGGCCAACGCTTTCATGTCATTATTGAGTATCGAACGCGGCCCGGAGTTTAGCCAGGGGCCGATTTCTGCTCACGAAGCGCCAACACGGGACAAGGCGCGAGGCGCACAACCTTTTCCGTGACGCTTCCGAGGAGCAACCGCGTCAGTCCCGCGTGCCCGTAAGCACGGATGACAATAAGATCGGTCTTCTGCTCTTCCGCGGTTTCGACAATTTTCAACGCTGCGTCACCAGTCGTTTCCATCACCGCGACTCCAAGCCGGGGTGGCAATTCAGCGCTTAATGCTTTCAGTCTTTCCTGAGCTTTTTTCTTCAGCTTCCCGTCCCGGAGTGAGAGCCAGGCGTAGCCCCAGGCCGGATAGTTGGGCGGTTCCACGATATGGAGCAAAGTCACATCAGAACGGCACAACCCGGCAAACGATGCGGCGTAGCGCACGGCTTTGATGCTCGCCGCAGAAAAGTCCGTGGGCACCAGGATCCGCTTGAACCGGCACGGAGTGTCGTCGGGAAATCGGATGGGCACGAGCTGTTCGCGAATCGTGAGCACGGCGCAGGGCGCGTGACGCACCACTCGCTCGGTCGTGCTTCCCAGCAGCGCGTGCTTCAGTCCCGCGTGTCCCTGCGTGGACATGATGATGAGATTGGTGCCAAGCGCCTCGGCTGCCTTGCAGATTTCGTGACAGGGACCGCCGCCGAACACCACGGTTTCAACGGTGAGATCCGCCGGCAATTCATGGGCGCGGACCTTCGCGAGCGTTTTCTCTGCTTCCTTTGCCAGCCGCGTTTCCTCCAGCACGATACCAATATGACTCAGTTCGGCGGGCAGGGTCGTGGGCACCACGTAAGCCAAAGTGATGCTGGCGCCGAACTGCCGCGCGAAGGAAACCGCATGCGGAAACGCCTGCTTTGACGCCTCCGAAAAGTCGGTCGGCAGCAGGATCTTTTTCAATACAATGCCTGTATCACTCATTTTGTCAGCTCCACTTCACACGTCGTTTTCTGCCTGACCCAACCAGGAACGCTTCCGGCCGATGCCACCAGGCCGCGCTTCAAGGCCGCATGCGATACACGTCAATCAACTGCTCTCGCGTGCCTTGCAGCCGTTCCAGGAGAATTCTGGCCACCCGGATGACCAGTTCATTGCCGAAATCGCGGTTTTCCTCGGCTTTGTCGCGAAGACTCGCCGCGTCGAACTCGATCAGTTCGGTCGGTTCGGTAGCGCTCGCCGAGAAGTGCCATTGATGAGGCGGGAACAGCCACGACCAGCCGAGAGCCTCGCCCGGGCCGAGCGTTTGAATTGTTACCCGGCCGCGTCCCGGCACAAAAGTTTCCAGAGCGACCTTTCCGCTATGGATGAGATAGAAGTGCTCCGCATTTCCGTGCTCGTGAAAAATCTCCTGACCAGGCTCATAGCGCCGGTGTAACGCGCAGTCGTTGAAGAAATGATAGAAATGCGGGTCGAGCCCCGACAGAAACGGATGCTTTACGATCAAGTGTTCCAATGTATCCATGGTTTGCATAACAATGTTCCTTTCTTTGTTTTTGGACCGCGATCCGGTCCGCAATCATGCGTTCAACCTTCCATGATGGATTCGATGTGCTGTCTCAAGAGTTGTTTGCGCGTGGCCTGCAACCGTTGCACCAGGACCTGGGCAACACGCTTCATCAGTTCGTAACCAAAACCGGGATTACGCTCGGCGGCGACCAGGAGGTGAGCGCCGTTCAGGACAATGGCGGTGGACGGTTCCAAGGCGCGCGCCTGAAAGTGCCAGATGAAGGGCGGAAACAGCCATGACCAGCCCAACACGTCGCCCGCGCCAAGATTTTGCACGAGCACCGTTCCGTCCGCAGGTTCATGTGCCTCCAATCCAATCCGTCCACTTTGGATGAGATAAAACTTGCTGGCCGGCTCCCCTTCGCGGAAGAGGATATCCTCCCGTTTGAACGTTGCTTCGGTTGCGCAACGCGCCATGAATTCCAGATGCTCGGGCTTCATGTCCCGGAAGAACCGATGCGAAACAACAGCAGATGCGAGCGAATCATTCATGATGCGGCTCCTTTCTGGCTTGGATGCGTATTTCGTGGTGGTCGCAGTGCGGATTGGGGTAACACTGCCTCTCCTGCAAGCCGCACCGCCTTTTTCTGCGTAGAGCCGGTCGCAACAAATTCGTGCTCGTGCTCCCGGACGATCAGCACGGGGCAACCGGCATGGCGGACAACCCGCTCGGCGGTACTGCCAAGGAAAACGTGGGCGAGCCCGGTGCGCCCGTGAGTCGAAAGAATGATCAGGTCGATGCCGAGTTCCTTTGCCGCTTCGATGATTTCAACGTGCGGATTGCCCACCCGCAGTACGGTCTCGGAGCGGACTTCCTTTTCAACCGTCCGTCGGAGCGTTTGCAGTTCGTCCGTGGCGGGTTGGATAAGTTCCGCATCCACGGTGGACATCTGGGGAGCCCGCGGATAAGGCTGCACGACGTGGAGCAAGATCAACCGTGCATCAAACTGCCTCGCAAACGGGATGGCATATCGCAGGGCCTTTCGGGAACAGTCCGAGAAATCCACCGGCACGAGAATCTTTTTTAATTTGTACGCCGGCAGCGGTGCTGGTGCCTGCTCAGGTGATACTACAGGAAGCTGGGATTCTTTCGGGCCGAGCTCCACAACCACCCCGCCCGTTTTGTCGGCTGGTTTGAATTTCATAGATTGGTTGGCAGTAAAGGTTTCCTCTCGGCCAAGCGAAATCGTATTCACGTTGCCCGGGCCGTTTTCGCTTTTTTTGCCGCTGTGTTCATCTGTTCGTTTCTCTGATTGCCAATTAAAGAAACAACAGGTTGCCACGGCCTGCTTGCCCGATCTTGGCGAACGCTTTCCCTTATTTGGCGAACCCAATGTCTTCAGGCTCCCGGTCCTTTCGCGTGGCGGTCTCGACGAGGCGGAAGCCCAACGCCGGCTGCAAACGCAACGAACGGGGCGTTTTTCGCGTTATGATCCAAGAAAAAGTCAGCCTTTGGCAAATAACGGGAAGCCCAACGAGAGGGTTGAAGTCAGCTTCTTGTCGAACGAATGCGTTTAATGCGATGTGATCTGTGAACCAATACTATACACATCTCGACGTTCGGACTCGGATGCTGGAATTTCTTGGCGGGGATTCGGTGGAGAATGTCACCTGCGAGTATCTCACGGCAGGAGACGTGTCGGATTCGCATCATCGCCAACCTCAACAGGTTGGCTCACTGCCCGGCTTTTGGGAACATGGATGGGACATCAGCCGTTCGCTTTGGGACCACAATTCCCTCGTGATCCACCTCGACATCGAATATGTGAACTTTGATTTCCCGGTCGAGCCGTATTTGGAGCCGGAGCGGATTTTTGATCTGCAACGCCCGGTCGAACTGGTCATTGAAGCTGTCTTGTTGGATTATGGCATCGTCCCATTGCACCTCCTCAGCGGGCGCGGACATCATTTCGTTTGGCGGATTCGACAAAATTCGCGCGCGTTCAGGCGCCTGTCGAAACTGGGCCGTGTGCCGCCGACCCTGGAGAAACTGAACGCTCAAAGCCACCGGCCCAATGGCAAATCCGTCTCTCCAAGACTTGGCGGAGCCTTCGCCGGCCTTGGGTTGGTCATGGAATATCTGGCGCATCGCATGAAGGAGGAAGCCGCGCCATTGTGCGGCATTCCGATCGAATTGACCGCGGTAGAAGTTGGCTCCAACCAACACGGACGCGAGATGATTTCGATCGACATCTCGGAATACGGCGACCCGTTGAGCACGCGGGTGGTCCGCGTCCCGTTCAGTCTCTATTTGAAACCACAGCAACAACGCAATGTTCTGGGGGAACAAATCGTGAATCGGTTGCCGCCCGTATTTTTGATTCCCCTGCACGAAATGGATTCTCAGCAAGGTGTCCGAGTCATGCATGACATCAATCAAGTCACCGACCTCGCCCGCCGCGCCACGGTGAAAATCCCCGATCAAACTCAATCGACGGAAGGTCTTATCAGTTCATATCAGAAATCGTCACTGAAGGAATTTCACGATTGGTTCTACTCACAGGAACACGAGCCGGTGGAGAAGTGGACGGCGACCTACGACCGCCCGTCGTTTGATCCCCTGCCGAACTGCACCCGCTATATCCTGGAACATCCGAACGATCTGCTCCTTCGACCCGGCAATATCGAGCGAGTCGTGCGCGTGATGCTTTCACTGGGCTGGCATCCTCGTCACATCGCCGGGCTGATCCGCTCGAAGTTTGAGCGCGACTACGGCTGGGATGACCGCTGGAATGGCTACGACCCGGCCACACGCGCAGATTTCTACACCCGAGTCTTCGCCGGTCTGTTTGTCACGGGGGTCGATTCATGCCAACGACAACTCCGGCAATTACGACGATCATAAGCCGCCCGGCGAAGGCAACATCGATTGGAAACGGCTGCTGACCGAGCTGTCGCAAATCGAATTCCACGGCGCGTTTATCCTGGAACTTTCCGGCAACAAGGAGCCGGAAATCGTTCTGGCCGAAGCGCGCCGCGCGCGGCATTACCTGCGCGGGATTTCGCGGCACCTGGCTTTGTCGAGCCCGCCGACGGTCAATGTCGCGAACCGGACGGCGTAGTGAGCGCGCTCAAGAAAGAGCCGATCTTTGCCAAAAATGGAGGAGCGGAATGAGCGTCCATTCGGAATATTACATCGGGTTGAGCAGGTAGTTTTGAGGTTCGCATTCGCTCAATCCAGGCGACGGGGTCGGAGACGGTGGAACCGACCCCGCGCCTCTCGAAAATGTTCCACCACGAAAGGATCAGCCGATGAATGCATTAACTCGTTGGGATCCGTTCAAGGAAATGGAAGACCTGCAAAGCCGGTTCGCCAGGCTCTTTGGTTTGACACCGGCCCGCACCGAAAACGGTGGCAAGGAATTGATGACGATCACGGAATGGGCGCCGTCTGTGGACATCATCGAGGATGACAAGGAGTGGCTCGTGAAGGCTGACTTGCCGGAAATCAAGAAGGAAGACGTGAAGGTGACGGTTGAAAACGGCGTGCTCACCATCACCGGCGAGCGCAAGTTCGAAAAAGAAGAGAAGGACAAGAAGTATCACCGCATCGAACGGTCCTACGGAAGCTTCACCCGGAGTTTCATGCTGCCGGATGGAGCCGACGGCGTGAAGGTCAATGCCGAGTTCAAAGACGGCGTGTTGAAGGTGCACCTGCCCAAGAGCGAAAAAGCCAAACCGAAGGCTGTTGAAGTCAAAGTGGCATAGGCCTCGGACTCGCTCGAAGCGTCGGGCGGGAGGAATCCCGCCCGCGCTTCAAACGATGCATCTGACGGCAATCTTTGATGAAGTAACCGTGTGACAGAATCTCGTTGCACACAAAAAGAAACCGGAGAACTGAATATGAATACAATGAAGAACGCTGATGGAATTTTTGCCGTAATAGCCGTTTGCATCCTGCTCCTCCTCACTCCATGGCCCACGGCAATGATGATCGCTTCGGCCATTGGACTCGTTGCATGGTTTGTAGTGTACAGGGGTCGCAGGCGCAGCGGCGCCTTACTGGCGCCGGTGGTTGGTTTTGCCGTGGCCGCGGCAATTGCCATCGTTATTTCGTTGAGTCGAAGCCATTGAGACGTTCGCACACGCGCCTCGGTCGCGATGAAGAGTCAAGCCACATCCTCGGGAAATCAACCAAGCGCGCCGCCGCAAGAGGCGTCCGTTTCGTTGAGTTTGTACAAGCCGCCGTTGCGGCGGAAGAATCGGGCGGGTGGCTCCCCGTCTTTGTCGCAGCAGATGCCCGGCGTGCATCACATTGAATTGAACCTGCGGGACATCAACCAGCTCTTCAACACGATGGACCCGTCGCCGTTTCACGAAAAAGATCTCGACCACGACGCCGAGGAATTCATCCTGAGTTGGGCGCAGGAATTTCACCGGCACGAACCCGTGGACCTCATCGTGCATCTGGAGAAACTGCCGGAAGGACACGACGCCAAACGACTCGCCGAAGAGGCCGTGCACAACTATTTTGCCTATCGAGCGCGGTTGAACCATCTGGAGTTCAAACGCCTCATGAAACAAGGCCGGATGAGTCTGGCTGTGGGGCTTTTGTTCCTGCTCGCGTGTCTGGGCGCAATCAACCTGTTCGCGCTCAAACAACCCGGCACGCTCCCTGGTTTCATTTCTGAAGGGCTGACCATCGCTGGCTGGGTGGCGATGTGGAAGCCGATGCAAATCTATCTTTACGCTTGGTGGCCGCTGCGCCGGCGCGGCCAGATTTTTGAGAAGTTGAGCCGGATGCCTGTAGAGGTCCGTCATCGAGCTTGACACGATTACGCCGCTCCTGACTCAAGCGATGACCCGTCGGCCACGAGCACGATCTTGCCTGTCACGCCTCCATTCCCGAGCAACTCGTGCGCGTGTCTTGCCTCGGCAAGAGGAAATCGCTGCGCGATGAGCGGCTTGATTCTCCTCTGTTGAAGGAGGTCGAACAGGGCGATCAAATCCTGTCGAAACCATGCCGGTCTCAACCGTTTGAGCCACTGGATGCTGTAGGGGACCACCCGTTTCCGGCTCGGGAGAAGCCAGCCGCCAGCGATGTACAACCCGAAGATCGCGATTCCACGAAAGCGATGACGACGACCTGGACGACCTGAAGCCAATCGTCCCCCACGTAGCGAGGAAGTAAGGCCATAGGCCACTACCATCCCGCCAGAACGCAGAGCTTTGCGGGAATGCCATATATGCTCGCCACCGATGCTGTCAAAGACGACGTCTACACCCTCGCCCGTGAGGCGGTGAATTTCTTTCACAACGTCTTGATGCTGGTAATCAATTGGGATACCGCCCAGGTCGGAAACGNNNGCCGTGCCGACCCCGCCTGCCGCGCCGTGAATCAACACGCGCTGACTTGGTCTGACCTTAGCGGAGCGATGCAGCATCTGATACGCGGTGATGTAGTTCAGAATGAGGCTGACAGCCTCTGCGGGGTCCAACCCAGATGGCACCGGAACCAGTTCACGTTGCGGCAAGCAGACGAACTCCGCGTACGCACCGCTGATCGGCAGCGCGGCAACTATCTGGCCTGGTTCGATTCCAGAGACACCGTGGCCGAGCCGATCCACCACGCCAATCAGATCCCAACCTGGCGTGAAGGGCAGCGGGGGCGTCTCGGGATGAACGCCCTCGCGCATCATCAGGTCAGGCAAGGAGACACCTGCGGCCAGCACTCTCACCCGCACTTCACCATGCTTCGGCTCGGAGTATTCTTCTTCAACCACCCGAAGTTCATCGGGCCCGCCGTAGTGAGTGACGATGATGCGCGTGTGCCTCATGGACCTCTTCCTGCTGGGCGCTCGAGCTTATCGCTCCGGTATGCCGCGCGCTATTGGCTTAGTGCCTTTTGAGCCCTGGCTCGTCCAGCGCATGAGCGTGATGTAGGTGGGCATGGAAAACCTCCGGCGATCAGGGTAGCTCACCGCCGAGCGGATTGGAAGGGTGAGGGCGGTTAGCGGTCGCGCGGACCGGGAAGAAAAATGACCGCTGGGTTCGGCGGTCGGCGTGTGGGCGCGCCTGCTTTTGTGTGTATATAATCTCCTGATGCCACGAAGAAAACGTGCCTTTGGCGGACTCTCAATTAGTGATGCTGAATTAATGGCGGCGGCTCTGTTCGGGTTCGAGCACAAGCGGTCGGAGATCGAGGAGAAGATGGCGGAGCTGCGCCGTCGGATTGATGGAGCTGCGCCGGTGCCGAAG
>QHPW01000380.1 GCA_003219675.1 Verrucomicrobiota bacterium | reverse complement strand
ACCGGATGATAAGCCCACCATTCACCTTTCCATTGGGGCTTCTTGCGATGGAGCTGTGCCAACAGTTCAAGCGCGGCCACGCGCGCTTCGACTGGCCTTGCTGTCGCAC
Source organism: Verrucomicrobiota bacterium (assembly GCA_003219675.1). GTDB lineage: Bacteria > Verrucomicrobiota > Verrucomicrobiia > Limisphaerales > AV2 > AV2. Next base: position 3,017 of record QHPW01000380.1, on the reverse strand, counting down.
GCACCGCGTCCGCCAACGCTCGGATGAGCGACGGCTCGTAGGTTTCGCGCAAGGCAAACACCGTCCCTTCGCGCATGCGCGGGTTGTCGCTTTCCAGGCCCTTCGCAATCGCCGGCCAGCTCCAGTGATCGGCGCGGCCGATCCGGTTCAACGCAGTGAACACGGCGTAGCGCGCGAAGAAATCCGGGTCGTCCAGGGCGGCAACCAACGGCGAAATGGCGGATGGCTCACCAATCCGTCCCAACGCCGTCGCGGCCTGAAATCGGACCGAAGCGTCGGCATCGTTGAGTTTTGAAATCAGAAGGGGTGCGGCCTCCCGCGCGCGTCGGGTTCCCAATTGTCGAATGGCCTGGCGACGAACACTCGGATCAGGATCGTTTGCGGCCAACATAATGGCGTTGCGAGCGAACTCACCATTGTCGGCGGCATCCAGCGTCCAGAGCGCGTGCAAACGGGCGGACGCCGGCGCGCGCGTGTCACTAAGGAAGGCGGTCCACCGCTCTGTAGCAGTCGAGGTAACGAGGCTCTGGTTATTTCGGATTTCGGATTTCGGATTTCGGATTTCGGAACGGGCCTCCTCACGTCGGCTGCTACGAGGTCTGAAGCCGGAGCGCGCGGCGAGATGTCGTTGGGCCATGAGCCTGATACCGTAGGAAGTATGCAACAGTCCTTTCCGTAATTCCTCGTCGCTTGCTTCGAACTTTTTCCCCAGCGCCGCCGGCAAATACCAGTCCGGCTTTGGCGTCGCTTGACTCTTGCCGCTGTAAGTCAGCTTCCACAAGCGTCCGACCGACACGCTCTCCTTCGTGTCGCGATGCTGCCAATCGCAGATGTAGATGCTCAGGCCGTCCGGGGAGAGCGCGATTCCGACCGGGCGGAAATCATCAGGCGGATCGCTGAACATATCCTCGCGGGACAGAACTTTGTAGGTCGCGCCGTCGCGCTGGATTCGCAGCCGGAGCAATTGTCGTTTGCCAAAGTCCGCGAAAAAAAGATTGCCGTGATACTCCGTTGGCAGCGCATCTTCGTTGTAGCAGAACGCGCCCGTCGCCGCGCCACCGCCGTAGTCCGCCATGCACCAGAGCGTGTAAGGCCGGCGCGGGATGAAGTCGTAGGGATAACCATAAAACCCGCCGTCCACCATGTGCGTTACACGCGACATCCACTGCTGCTCGTCCGTGTTGTCGTAGGTGAAAATCTCGTCCTCGGCATTGATCGCCACATCGAGGATGTTGCGGACGCCTGTGCAATAAGCCTCCAATTCCGAGCCGTCCGGTCTCAGGCGCAGGATGCCGCCGCCATGCAGATCAACCCGCTTGCCGTCACGGCCCACCGCGCCATAAATGCCTTTGTCTCCGACCGCCATGTAAAAGTAGCCGTCCATTGCGAGGCGGAAATTCGCGGGCACATGATCGTTCCAATCCAGCGCCCACGGCTTCGGGTTCAGGCTTTCAATCAAGTCAATGCGTTCGCGGCCCCCGCCGTTGTCGTCGGTGAACACGCTGAACTTCGGAGCGTGAACGACGTAGAGTTTACCCTCCAGGTATTGCATCCCGAAAGCCGCGTAGAGCTTCTCGGCAAACACGGTGATGCGCCCATCCAGGTGAAGGCATAGGATGCGCCCCTCCGTCAGATCGGCTTTCGGCAGGCTGATGTCCATCGGGTCTTCGGCGACGAAGACGCGTCCGTCCGGCGAGCAGGCGACGACCGATGGGTGCCTGATTCTCGGGGCTTCGGCGACCATTTCGATCTTCCAATCGGGAGGCGGTTGCGGGTGCGCCGCAGTGGCCGCTGATTCACAGAAGACAACGAAGGAAACGAAGACAGCGGGAAAGAAACCGACTCTCGGAGAGACTCGCACTGCCTGAACTGGAGACGGCTCCTTCTGTGATGTCCACGGTTTGCTGTTCACAGCAATTCCTTCAACCTCAGGTTCCGGTGTCGGACCGTTTTTCCGTCCGGATAATTCTGCAAGCCGACGTGACCACTCAGGCTGCGCCGGGTCGTGTCAGTCCAGGTGTTGATGAGTTTGTCGTTGATCCGAACGGAATAATCGTGTCCGCGGCAAACAATTTCATACTGGTTCCATTGTCCCGGTGTTCTGGTGTTGGCCGTCACCGGCGCGTGGAACGGGTAGAGGGATCCCGTCCGCCAGGCTGGCTTCTCCGGATTGGGGTCGCCGATCTCGATCTCGTGACCTTGCTTCACCGCCGCCCACGGGTCATCGCGCGGATCAGGAAACCGGACGAAGACACCCGAATCCGCAATCTCCTGTTCCTGCAAAAACTCGCCGCGCAAAACGAAGTTCGTGAATACGCGCCCGGCATACCACCAAAGGCCCATGCCGCCTTCGCCCGTCGCCGCGCCGTTCTGGACCAGAAACCGGCCCGGCCCGCATTGTTTCCAGTTCTTCACAGCCTCGGGCGTCAGCAACGGGATGAATCCCTGCTCGTCCGCCACCGGCGACGGAATTTCGTCGAGGAACTCATTCGGCAATTCGTAGAGCGGACGCGCCTCGACGTTGCGGTAAAACACTTCAGCCGCCTCGGATTGGAGCTGAATCCTGCCGTGTGAAAGCGGCCGCCACTGACCACCCTCCTGGTAGCGTGGGTTGACCAGCACCATGTTTACCTTCCCGTTCAGCAGGTGAATGCAATTGCCGGCCCAGAAAATGACCTCGACGGAATTCCATTGACCGAGCGGCTTCTCGGCATCGAAGCCCGGCGTAATGCCGTTTTCGGGCGCGGTCGTGATCCGTGGAGCGCCCTTTTTGTAAACAATGTTCTTTTCGCCGGCGCCTTCTTTCTTGTAGGGAATTTGCGGCTCCATCTCCGGCGTGATCCACTCGCCCTCGACGTCGATGATCGCGCCATTGACGCTCCACCACTGGCCGATGCCGCGTTCCATGATGTTGTTCTCGATGGACGTCATCCAGCCGGTGCCCGGGTTGGGCTTTCCGACGCAACAGTACAGCAGGCCGCTGTCGCGGCCAACCGTCGCGCGAGGCGGCCAGCGTT
>QHPW01000381.1 GCA_003219675.1 Verrucomicrobiota bacterium | reverse complement strand
CTGGAGCGCGCGTCGAGCGATGGGGACCCGTTGGTGGCTGAACACGCATGTTGGGCGATTGAACAGATTCACAAACGCGACGCAGATCAACGGTCCGCGATTCCGTCGTGAATGCCTGTGACTCCTTGATTCTACTTTTCGGAGACCTTGAGAAGCTCGTCGATAGTCCACTGCACTGCTCTGGCTTTCGTTTCGTCGCGGATTCTGGCGACCTGTTCGGCGGTGATTTCCGACGCGTTGTGTCCCCATTCGCCGTTTCCGCGGACGTAAGTCAAGATCCGGGCAATGATCTCGTCATCCGTGATCGTGTCGCGCCAGGGCAACATGCCATCGCTGTTGAAGTCTTTCCCATCGACCTTGACCGGACCGCGCAACCCGTTCAGGACAATCCGGATCAACCGGTTCGGCGGCTCAGCCAAAGCCCATTCCGAGTGAACCAAAGGAGGCACATTATTGGCCGGGTTGCCGAGGCCGGTCTCCATATGACAGGGAGCGCAGTACTGCAAGAACGCCAACCGCCCTGCATTGAAACGCTCGCGACCACGGGTTGAAGGTTGATCCCGCTCCACCTCGGTGCGCGCACTGTAGGGCTCATAGACCCGCGGATCAAACCCGCCCCCGTAATTGTCCAGGAAACCCATGCCCCAAAATGCCAGCACCGCGACCAGAACGAACAGCCAGACCGGCGCTTGAGCTGAACCGCTCGTTGGTTCGGCTTCTTGCCGCGTCCTGGATGGATTCACGTCCGGGTTCATTTCGCGGGAGCGTTCGTCGCCGCCGCTGCCGGCGCGTTGGTTGAAGCCGCCGGCGGGCGCGCGACGGTTATGGGCGTTTCAAAAATCACCGCATCGACGCGGAGGCTAAGCAGGTACGCGACGAGTTGCCTGGCGTTGTCCGTGGGCACGATCTCGTAGCCCCGCTCGGGCGCAAACTCACCGGAGAATTTCAACGCCTCGGGCGCCGGCTCCCGCCCGACTTTCCGTTTTTCGAACAGAAAACGATAGGGCGGCATGACCGGTTTCTTCAGGAGAATCTGCGGGATGTAAAGGTGCAGCAAATGCCAGTTCGCGTCCGGCAGCCTCGAGCCCACGTCGGCGAGATCCGGACCGGCGCGTTGCGAGCCGAGCATCACCGGTTGATCGAACAGAAAATCCTCCGCGACGCTCCGGCGCTTGCCCCAGCCGCGCGTGATGTCCGGACCCGTCGGGATGATTTTGACTTCAGCTTTGGCGCCCGTCGGCTCGAGTTTCGCCACCGCGGCGTCGGCGACGGCGCGGGGCACGTTTTTCAAAATCGTTTGAGGCATCGGCCCCGCTGCGAGTTTCTCCACTTCGGCGGCGTTTGAGCCCGGTTTCACTTTCGGCAGGGCGGCGATGACTTCAACGCGATTCGTGCCGGCATCCGTCAGCCACATCGTAAGTCCGTCCGGTCTGGCCCACCTGCTGGCTGTGACAGGCGGCGCAACCGAGCGAACGATACACGTCCAGACCTTGTCGCGCCTGGCCGGGACGCATCTGGGGATAGAGTTGCGTCGGATTCACGACGTTGGTGGCTTGCTGCGCGTTGCCGAGCTGCAACTGCGGCTCGAACACCAGGCCGAACCAAGACAACGCCAGCGCGAAAAACACGCCGAGGAAAATCAGCGGGCCCTGGTTCATCGCGCCACCTCCGCGGTTTCGAGCTTCGCGGCGGCGGCCACGATCGGGACGCAACATTCGCGGCAACAGCGGACGAGCAACCAGCCGAAGTTCAACGCCAAAGCGAAGTTGCCGATGGCAATCCCGAGGTCCCCCAAAGTGCTCATCCGAAGAAAATGCAAACTGCTTTTCGTCACGTCCGCAAACGGAACATTGGCATTGTTCAACGACATTCCCTGGACCACGCCGCCCAAAAGCAAGGACAGGAGGCAAACGATGATTCCAAACACCGCGCCCCGGAAATGCAGCCTGAACAGCGCGCCCGAAGGCCAATCCTTTTGGATGAGTTGGGGCGCGATGTAATAAATCGCGCCCAACATTGTCATGCCAAAAAAACCGTAAAGGAACAGTTGCGTCCGAGCCGACGTGAAGAAAGTGAAGCGTGTAACCTGATTCACCTGCGGCAAAGAGTCGGCAATGTTTAGCGCCCCGGCGAGCAAGTAAGCCACAGCGCCGAACGCCACAAACCGCAACGGCAGGTTCTCCTTTAAATTTGCCGATGCGCCGGCAAGAGTTTTCTTGAAGTTGATTGCAATCGCGATCAGCGGGACGACGGTGAGCACTGTGAACACGGTGCTGAGGCTGGGCATCCACGCAGGCAACGGCGCGCCGTGATGGATGCCGCCCCAGCCGCCGAACAATGCCAGCGTCCAGAACGCGACCAGCGCGAGATAGTTGCTGTGAAGCGGGCGCCCGGTCAGCCTGGGCAGGAAGTAAAAGATCGCCGCCAGACCGATGAACCCAAACCAAATCGTCGTCAGGTTGCCGATGAACCACCAATCCACCACCGCCTGCAGCACTCCGCGCACCGGGAAAAAGACCAGCAGCAGATTGGCGGTCGAGTAAATCCACGGAAACCAGAACAGCGCCGCCAACAGGAACCATTGCGAAACGTAGAGCGTTGGCTCGCGCCGATGGTGGAACGTCAGCAGCGCCGGAATGCCGATCATGGAGTACGCCAGGAACAGAATCGGCGACGCGTACCGTGGCATTTCCAGCCATTCGTAACCGGTCGTGTCACCGATCAAAATGCCGAACACGCCGATCTTCACTCCCAGGTTCCAGAGGATTGCGCCGAGCACGATATAACCCGGCTGCAGGAGCGGAGTGCGGCCCAGCCGCGCGATCATCCACAAGGCGGCGCCCAGCGCGGCTTGGGCGGCGAACCCGTAAACCAGGGCGTTCAGTTGCGCCGGCTGCACCCGGCCGTAAGTAAACCACGGGCAGGCAGCCAGCAGGTTCGGAGCATGAAACTTGAGCGAAGTGATGAGGCCAAAGACGGAGGCGGCGACCAACCAGACTGCTGCGAAAGCAAACAGCACCATGACCGGCACTCGGCACGAGGCGTCGATTGCCGCGGGAGAAGCCGCGGGAACCGAAGAAGCGGCCGGAGATTCCATGTGCGATGATGAAGAAGTCGCGCTCATCAAGAACAGGGGTACAGGCTCCTTCCAGCTGGCGAGCTACAGGATCGTTCCGAACTAAAGCCGGTCCGGATGCCGGCAGGAGCGTAGCGGAGGCATCCTTGCCTGCCAGTTCCGGCGGTATCCCTGCCGCCAGTCCAGCACTCCGGGCACGGCCCGGAGAACCTGCAGCCAGGGATGGCTGCGCTACATGCGTGCGGGAAGCGCATCACTCGTAGATGTTCGGCTTCGGCGGCGGCACCGCCGTCGCCTTTTCGACGCGGGAAATCAAGTTCGAGCGGGCCGCCGCCGGGTGCTGCCACTCCTGCAAAGTCAGTTCCACGGCGCGTTGGATCGGCAGGCGGACGATCCCCTTCTCTTTGTCCTGCCAATCGTATTCGCCAAGCGCTTTGGCGTCGGCAGCGCGTTGTTCCTGCAAG
>QHPW01000379.1:3429-3944 GCA_003219675.1 Verrucomicrobiota bacterium | reverse complement strand
AGCCGCACACGGATTTTCAGGGCACGCTCGGCAGCGGCGTTGTAAAGATGAGCGTGATAGGACTCGGCAAGCGCACGGGCGCGGCGGCCTGTCACGCGGCAGCGACCCGACTCGGCTACGAACACACGCTCCGCTCCATCGCCCGCGTCGTGCTGCGCACCGCGCCGATCCTCTGCGGCGTGGCCATTGTTGAAAACCAATTCCACGATACGGCCAGGATTGCCGTGTTGAAACGCGACGAAATTGAAGAGCGCGAGAAGGAATTGCTGGAAGAAGCGCGGCGCTTGATGCCGCGGTTGCCGTTCGACGACATTGATTTGCTCATCGTGGACCGCATCGGCAAGAACATCAGCGGCTCCGGCATGGACCCGAACGTCACCGGCCGGTGGGTGCACGGCTACTCGACTTCACTCGGCTCTGACAACCGGGCCAGCCCGATGATCCGGCGCATCTTCGTGCGCGACCTCACGCCGGAAACGCACGGCAACGCCATCGGCATCGGGTTCGCGGACCTC
>QHPW01000379.1:2708-3408 GCA_003219675.1 Verrucomicrobiota bacterium | reverse complement strand
CTGACGTCACTCACACCGAACGGCGCGAAGATTCCGATTCACTTCGACACCGACCGCGAGTGCCTCGTGAACGCGCTGGCGTCGCTCGCGATTCCGGACACGCGCCAGGCGAAAGTCGTGCGCATCGCGGACACCTTGTCGCTGGTGAAGCTCGAAGTGTCGGAGGCTTACGCGAGCCTGGTCAAGAAACGCGAGGATTTGGAGACGCAAGGAGAGCCACGCGAAATGCGGTTTGATGCGACGGAGAATCTGGCTCCTTAATCGGTGCCACACCCGTTCAATTCACTCATGCGCCGAAACCTTCAGATTCAAGGTGAGTTGCGGTTGCTCGGTGAACTGAACCTGCGCGTGATGAGTGGTGTCTGGATTTGGCGTTCGGCCTAATTCGGATTTATGGTTTTTCGATTAAGGGTTTTGGCTTTTCTGAGTATGTCAAGACCCTCTGCTGGCTGTCCCTAATTTGGCGATAACGACTCGGCCACTTTAATCAATGCGGCACGTATGATTAACTTTCGCTTTTCCGCCGAAATATTCTTATTGGGTTTCACTTCATGAATTTTGAACTTTTCAATATCCCTGTCGATAGCGTTTGCCAAGTTGGTGACGGCTTGTGGTTCCAAACCGTAGTTTGAATACCAACCATCCCATCGGAAGGCTTTTTCTTTCAGAATACTGATTCGATAACGAGGTTCGCTCATAA
>QHPW01000379.1:0-2650 GCA_003219675.1 Verrucomicrobiota bacterium | reverse complement strand
CTGCGCCACTAAGTACTCCAGTTTTCCCCGGACCGGGAGGATTCCAGTATTTCATCTCGTCTACGTTAAAAATTGTCATTTGATATATTCGATCAAAAAGTTCTTCGCGGTTTATACTCGAAACCTTCCCGTTCGGCTTTTTTGTGTGGCCACGTTTTTTCGCATAATATTTTTGTTCATTGTTCATTAGGTGCCCTTTCTTCTCGGTCTTTTTAATTTGGAAAGCCACGCCAACTTTTGCGGCGCTTTGCGCTGAATCTACTGGAGGCAATTCCAGACGGTCTCACCCTTGGAGAACTTCATGCACCGGCACCGACTTAACCCAAGTCGGCTTGGCTTTGTGCGTGTATCAACTAAGCAAGAGCTATGCCACTCGTTTTTTACTAATAAAATTTCCGACCTGTATGCATTGATTCGAGAGTTTTAATAGTACGAAAGGCGAACCAGATGTTAATGGATGATCTCTGGTCATACCTGTTGGAGGAGAAGAGAGTTTGATGGAGCGTTTCGAATCCCAACCCATCGAAAACTGCTACTACAGGACGCTAATCCTTTGGCTTCTTTGGCTCGGATGCTACTCACCCCCCAGCCTGGCAACGCCGCCGAGCACACTGTTAATAGACCTATCGGAGTACTTGGCTGAGCGAGCTAACAGGCGCTTGAGTCACGACCACCCGACCGAGCGTAGCCGAGCATGTCCTTTTTTCACTCGTTTACGCCGCGGCCAGAATCTTTCAACACGCTAATCGGCCCGTGTCGCGGTCAGCTTCGCTTGTAAATATCGCGCCGGTGGCCGACATAGTGGAGGTAGATGCGGCCTTGGTTCACATCGAATTCGTAAAGCACCCGATAATCGGCGACCCGCAGCTTGAATTCGGAGCGGCCCTGGAGTCGCTTGTGCGGGAAGTTTTCCAGTCGTGTGCCCATTTCGTCCACCTTGCGCTGGACGGCGTCACGCACGGACGCAGGGAGGGCATCAAATGCTTTGGAGAATGTAGGCGACCAAATCTGGAGCGCGGCGGCCACAGCCCTATTTCGGCTGGCGCGTCGTGTATTGGCCGTTCGCAATTTCGCGGTGGGATTGGTCGAGCTTGGCTTTTACTTCATCGGTCAATTCAAACCGATCTTCAAGATAGTCGTCAATCCAGTCGCGGATTTCTTCGATTTCCTCGCGCGACAACTTCGGAATTGCAGCCTCAATCTCTTTAACCGTGCTCATGGCGAAAAGGTAGCCGATGGTTGCTGGTTTGAAAAGCCCTGTCTGCAACACCTGCGCCACCCTTCATGCCTTGCCCGCGCCGGTGAACGAAATCTCGGCAAGCCAATCCAACCGGCTTGCGGGGTTTTCCAATAGTCTGCCCGCCTAAGCAGTTTCTCTTGGGAACCGATCGCCGTTGCGTCTCTGAAGGAATTTGAGCCTCGTGACCTCGGCTGCTACGGGACATGAGGGTTTTTCCGGGCCCGCCTTGGATCCGGAGCGGAAAGAATGGGCTCGAGAGGACTCTCGCCCCACCGGACAAATTGACCGGACACTTTGCCGCCGTCATTTTTCAGGAATTCGCGCTTGACTCTTTTACTTTGTAGTGCAAAGTATCCGGCATGGAATCGAGCTGGGCGACGGAAAGTCTGCAGGTGATCCGAACCTTGATGGAGCGTTCGGCGATTTATCGCCGGGCGCTGGCTCCGATGATGTTGCTGGTGGGCGGCCTGGGAGTCGCGGCGGCGGTGATCGCGTGGTTCGCAGGCATCGGGTCGCCCCGCGGCTTTGCCGCCTATTGGTTGATCGTCTCGGTGTTCGCTCTGGCGGGCGCATTTCTTGTCGTCCGGCGGCAGGCGCTGATGGAAGCCGAACCGGTATGGTCCGCTCCGACACGGCGGGTGGTGCAGGCGCTGCTGCCGGCATTCTTCGTCGGTCTGGTTTGCGGGGTTCTGGCGGCGTGGCCTGCCTGGCGCGAGCCGCTTCAGGTTTGGTGGCTGCCGCCGATCTGGATGGTGCTTTACGGCTGCGCCTTGCATTCGGCGGGTTTCTTCATGCCCCGGGGAATTAAACTGTTTGGCTGCGGGTTCATCGTTTGTGGATGCGCGACTTTGGCCGTGGTCAACGCCCGGAGTGACGCGGCCGGCATGCCGGACCTCGCCAACGCGCACTGGCTTATGGGGGCGGCTTTCGGCGGACTCCATCTGGCCTACGGGGTTTATCTTGGTTTCACCGAAAAGGGGAAGAATGAAGCGTGAACCCGGGACCCTTTTTACAGCTCGACCGCGTGATTCACGAAAAGGGGCGGCTGGCCATCATGTCGCTCCTGGCCGCTTCGCCTCAACTCTCGTTCACTGAAATGCGCGACACATTGAACATGGCCGACGGCAACATCACCGCGCACATCCGGACCCTGCAGGAAGCCGGCTACGTCTCGGTCACAAAGGAATTCCAGGGCGGCCGCCCGTTGACGACCTTCGCGCTCACGGGGCGGGGCCGCAAAGCCTTCACCACCTACATCAACCTGCTCGAACAAATCGTCGCGCAGACGAAATCAGGAAAATAAACCGGATCATTGAACCCTGTCGGGCCGGCAAGGTCTGATACTTTGCAATACAAAGCCGAAAAGAACTCGGAGCTGAACCGGCTCGAAAAAAAGACCCCAAGAGGTAT
>QHPW01000378.1 GCA_003219675.1 Verrucomicrobiota bacterium | reverse complement strand
CGATGATGACGCGATCAATGTCGCCCGCGCCGAGCAGTTCCGTCACCCAGCCATGTTTGTTTAATGGGTCCTTATGAATGGCGGCGACGACCTGTTCCGCGCCGGAACCGTATTTGTGGGGCACGCCGTTTTCGAGATAGCCGGGAATGGACTGCAAGCCGAATCGCTCCTGGCAAACCATCGCCAGCCGGCCGGCCCAGCGATTTTCCTCGCCGCAAAAACGGAACCCGGCGTCCAGATTCGCAAGGTCGTAAATCAATTCGTCGAGCGGATAGCCATCGTCCTCAAGCGCTGCGGCGATGGCCAAGCCGTCGCCCTGCTGAAAGAAACTCACGATTCGGCCGCGCGGCGTCGGCACCCCGGCGGCATCCACAAGGCCGAGCCGACGCCAGAGCAGCGCCGTGCCTGTGGTGGTCGAGAGTTGACGGCAAACGGAGACGAGCGAGCAACGCGCGCAGTCGGGCGGCAGGACTTCGCGCTCCTGCGGTCTCCAGAGCGCGACGCCGTGTTTGTCCACCGGCACGCGCATCGCCAAGTGCGCGAGGCTGACTTGCGCCACGATTTTTTGCGGGTGATTCGTGAAACGGACGACCGGCGTCTTTTGCTGCGCAAGTTTCTTTTCGAGCAGAGGAACGACCTTTTCCTTCCACACGCCCAGCGGCGCCTGCCGGGCGTTCCAGTTGGTCAATCGCCGGACCCATTTCGCCATGATAACACGGTCGTCGTTGAGTTTGTCCGCGACGGTGATGGCGCGTCCGTAGATTTTTCCTTCCTCGCCGTCGGACAGAACGCAGAGCGTGCCGGTGCCGATTTTTTCGAGCGCGGCGGGTTCCGAAAGTATTGAGCGCCACCTCAGTCTTTGAAGATCGGATTCAAGATTTTGTTTTGAGTCACGCTCGCCCTCACCCCGGCCCTCTCCCCCAGGAGAGGGAGAGATTTTCGCCGCCATCGGCGGAATCACGCGCGGCGGATGTCGCAATGCGTTCGGCGTTTCCACGGGGAGCGCAATCGCTGTCCCCTCTCCCCGTGGGAGAGGGTCAGGGTGAGGGCAACCCGGAATCACGATGTGCCGCAAGGGCACTTCGGCGACTTTTGGATACGGCTCCCATTCGCCGCGACTGTTGAGCATTTCACGGAAACGATGGCGCACGTGCCGCGCGCGCTCGGCGTCGGTCTTCAATCCGCACGGTGCCTCGGGATGTTTCATCGATTCCTCGACGCCGAGGAAAATCGGCCTGGTTGTGAACAGCCGTTCCTGCACGCGCACGGCTTCGACAAACGGTTGCTCTTCACGGTCGGCGGCAACGCTCATCAAGCCGAGCAGCGCGCTCCAGTCCACCATACCGCTGCGGGCAAGCTGGCAGGGATAACCATCGCGCATGCGGATCTCGTTTGCCGAAACGAGCACGAAGCCCGTTTCATCAATGCCGCGTCTGCCGGCGCGACCGAACATCTGCAGGATTTCGTCGGCCTTGAGCGGTTGTTCGGCGTAATCGCGCCGGTACGATTCGCCTGCAAGGGCGACGCTGCGCAGGGAGAAATTGATGCCGGCGGCGAGGCCCATCGTCGCGACGACGACGCGGAGCTGGCCTGCCTTGGCCAGCGGTTCAATGACCCCGGCGCGCGCGGCATAGCTGAGTCCGCTATGGTGATACGCGATCCGGCTCTTCAACATCCTGGCGAGAGGGTCGCCCACGAGAAGTTTTTGCTCGTGGCCGAGTTGAAGCGGGTTCGGCGTCGGCAGATGACGGGTGAGTTCGGCGGCGAGCGATTCCGCAGCCTGACGGCGAGGGGCGAAAATGAGGATCGGGCCCAGGTCTTCCGCGAGCGCCTTGGCCACCAGACGCGGCCAATAGCCGCGGATTTCACCTGGCACATGGAAGTTCAGGTTGTTCGCGTGAATCTCCTCGAGCGGCACCGGACGCTGTTCGTGTTTGATCAGGGCGGCATCGCGCCCAAGCCGGCGCAGCCATTTCGCCACGTCCTGCGGATTCGACACGCTGCCGCTGAGCAGGAGCAATTGTGTCTTGGGCGGGGCGAGCGCGATGGCCAGTTCGTAGTTCAGGCCGCGGTCGGGATCGCCCAGCATCTGATACTCGTCCACCACGAGCAATGCCGGGCCGTCGCCTTCGATGAGCCGGCGCTTCTGTGTTTCGAGCGTGGCGACGAGGATCGGCGCGTTGAGGTTCTCCGCGAGGTCGCCGGTGGCGATGCCGACGTCCCAACCCCGGACGCGCCATTCGGCGAGTTTGTCGTTCGCCAGGGCGCGCGTCGGGACCGTGTAAATGGCCTGGCCGTGGTTCTTCCCCTGGTTCGACCACAACTCGAAGATGAGCGTCTTGCCGGCGCCGGTCGGAGCATGAACCACGATGTCCTTTCCCTGACGCAACGCGGTCACCGCCTGTTGCTGCCAAAGATCGGGCACGACCACCTGGTTCAAGGAGGGCAACCCTTCGAGCTTGTCAGAGAGCGTCAGCACGTGGAGAAGATAATCGATCAAACCAAATGTGAAACCGGGAAATTTGAGTAGAGGCGAGAGGGGCACGACAGAATTCTTCAGGGAGTCAATCATAAGACCCGACCCGTTTATAGATTACTCTGCGCTCTTCGCGTCTCGGCGGTTTCATTTTTCACCGCGGAGGGCGAAGACCGCAGAGAGGAGTTGCGGTCGGAGCGTTCTCTGAACGGGTCATTGTCTGAACGGATAACCAAGCAGAACCCGTCCCAAAGAAAAGCTCTCATGAATTGGCGCTGGAGACCCGGCCGATGCCATTTTTCCGTGGTTGCTTTAGCGCATTCCACTCGCGTAACTTCTCCACCCTGTGAGAAACGGTCACCCAACAACGCGACCCGTGCGCGTCGGGCTCATTTCACTCGGTTGCGCCAAAAACCTGGTGGACGCCGAGATCATGCTGGGCTCGCTGCTGAAAGACGGCGTAGAGATCACGAACGACGCCGAGAGCGCGGACGCGCTCATTGTCAACACCTGCTCGTTCATTGACGCCGCGCAGGAGGAAAGCGTGGATACGATTCTCGAATCGGCGCAGGTGCGGGAGGCGCAGAACCGCGAGCAGGCATTGATTGTTTCCGGTTGTCTGCCGCAACGGTTTCGCGATGAATTGCCGAAGCTGCTGCCGCAAGTGGACGCGTTCATGGGCATCGACCAGGTGACCCAGGCCTCGGATATCGTCCGGCAGGCATTGCAGCACCGGGCCGAGCGAATGCGGAAAGCGGAGCGCGGACCGCGGAATTCCAAATCCAGGAACCCCAAAACGCTGGCGCCGGAGAGTTCGTTGACCGCCGCAGCCAATCGTCAATGGTCAATGGTCAATCGTCGATCGTTCGCGCCTCCGGTTGATGTTCACCCCCGGCCGAACTACATCCCGGACTACGCCACGGCCGCGTTTTCGCCTCACGCCGCGGCACTTTGCCTACGTGAAAATCGCCGAAGGCTGCAATCATCCCTGCAGTTTCTGCATCATCCCGCGCATGCGCGGCAGCCATCGCAGCCGCCCGCCGGCGGACATCGTGGCCGAAGCGCGACAGCTCATCGCCGACGGCGTCAAGGAGCTGAATCTGATTTCGCATGACTCGACTTACTACGGGCTCGACCTGCGGCCGAATCGCGCAGGCTCCATCGCCGCGCCGGAAACATTCGCCGCGGCCGCCAAAGCGCTGCCCGCGGACACGCCAACGCTCTGCACGCTGCTGCGCGACTTGAACGCGTTACCGGGCGATTTCTGGATCCGCCTGCTTTACACGCACCCGGCGCACTGGACGGACGAATTGATTCGGACCATCGCGGAGTGCCCGAAAGTCGCGCGCTACATCGACATGCCGCTGCAACATATTCATGAAAACATGCTGGAGCGGATGCGTCGCGAAACGTCGCAGCAATACATCGTTGACTTGATCCGCCGCATTCGCGCCGGGATTCCCGGAATTGCGGTTCGCACCACTTTTATCGTCGGATTCCCCGGCGAGACCGAGGCCTGCTTTCGGACGCTGCTCGACTTCATCCATGAAACCAAATTCGAGCGTCTGGGCGTGTTCACTTACTCGCGGGAGGAAGGGACTCGCGCGGCGAAAATGGAGAACCAGGTTCCCGAGGGTATCAGGAAACGGCGCCGCGACCTGGCCATGGCCGGGCAACTCAAGGTGGCCCGGAAGATTTCCAGGGCGTTCGTCGGCCGGACCATCAAGGTTCTGGTCGAGCAGAAAACCGGCGTAGAGGACCTGCCGCGCGCGAGCGTGTTTTCCTGGGAACACGGCCTGGTTCGCGAAGGCGAACCTCGGCGCTCGACACCCGGTTCGCGAACCTTTTTAGTGGCCCGCAGCGAGGCGGACGCGCCGGACATTGACGGCCGCGTTTACGTGCGCGGCCGGCTGCGACCCGGGGAATTCGCCCTCGTCAGAATTACGGGCCACACGGATTACGATTTGATGGCCGAACCGGCCTGATCGAGTCGCGTGTTGGCAAGCGGCGGGCGGCGGCTGCAACTCCTCAGGGTTTTGGCCGGCAGCCCGTCACGCGCCACTGGAAAAGCACGAATGAATTTACCAAACCGACTGACCCTGGCCCGACTTGTTCTCACGATATTTTTTTTGACTGCAATGTTCTGGCGGGCGCGGTTCAACGACACGATCGCGCTGGTGCTGTTTTCCCTGGCGAGTCTGACGGACTATTACGACGGCAAAATCGCGCGGCGCGACAAGCTCATCACCAACTTCGGCACGCTCATGGACCCGCTGGCGGACAAAATTCTGACTTGTTCGGCATTCATCGCGTTTGTCGGGCGGGACACCGTGCCGGCCTGGATGGCGGTGGTGATCGTCGCGCGGGAACTGGCCATCACCGGACTGCGGCTGTTGGCGGCGTCGAAAAACGTGGTGCTGGCGGCCGAAGGCTACGGCAAACACAAGACCGTTTCCCAGATCATCGCGATCATCGCGCTGCTGGTGGCCGACAGTTACGACGAGTGGGGGCACTGGGCGGCGGTCGTGCTGAAACCGTGGGTGCCGACGCTGGCGCAGTTCTCCCTTTGGGTGACGGTCCTGCTTACCTTCACGTCGGGCGCGCTGTATCTCTGGCGCAATCGCGAATTGTATCTGCACGATATGTGAGTTAGCATTGCGGACATGGAAACCGCAGCGATGCCGGGCCTTCTCGGTTTGAGCGGCGGAGAGTGTGCTGCTCATCGTGATATTCGCGATCCTGTTCAGCACAACCAGGATTCCCCCGTTCGCGCGCGGTTTGGGGCAAGGCATCGAACGATTCTGTCGGGCCAGCCGTGAATGTGGCCGGGAGCTCGGTGAATCCCTGGGCGCCGGCCTGGGCAAGCCGGTGGCGGATGCGCTGACGCATGCAAACCAAACCCGTGAATTCCAGGACCCGCCCGCGCTGCGACTGCGGCAAATCAAGAAGCAAGTGAAGAGCCATTTCATCCTATGGATCGCCCAGGGGTTCGGCGTGGGTCGGATTTCGTTTGCTCCGGGCACGTTTGGCTCGCTCCTCGGGCTGCTCTGGTTCGTTGTTTTGCTGTTGCCGGGGAATTTCTGGCTCTACATGGTCGGAACAATCGCCGGAATTTTTTTGTCCGTCGCGCTTTGTGGCGCGGCGGAAAAGATCTTGAAGCGACCGGATCCGGCTTCAGTCGTGCTGGATGAAATCATCGCCGTGCCCATTTGTTTCGTCGTGTGGGCAGGCCAGTATCTCTCCCGACATGGCGTCATGCCCGCGCCGGAATATTTTTTCAGTCGCGACATTTGGCCGCTCACACTCGGGGTTTTCGCCGTGTTTCGCCTGTTCGACATCGCCAAGCCGTGGCCCGTTCGCCAAAGCCAAAGACTGCCGGGCGGCTGGGGTGTGACCGTGGACGACGTGCTGGCGGCCCTGTACGTGAACGTCGTGGTCGCTCTGGCTTCGTTGATTCCGACCAGTCACTGAAGAAAAGGCTGCACACAGCGAAGGGGCATACTTGCTGCGAAGTCGCGAAGATATGTTGTTCATCCGCTTCTTCGCGGGCGCAACTCGGCGCTACCACCATGCTGATGTGAACGCACGCATTCTCCTCACCCGTCCTGAAGGCCACCCTCTCCCCATCGGATGGGGAGAGGGACAGGGTGAGGGGTCTTCACAAATATTGAATACCTGACGCGATAGGGTGAGACCAAGTTGCGCCCCTTCTTCCCGTCTTCCCGACTTCGCTGTTAAAGAAATGATACTTACATCTCCGTCGCGGAGCCGTCTTGTTTCGCTGCTTCGGCGTGCGGATGTTTCCTTCGATGCCGCAGGACGACATTTCTCGCGATCCAGAACGCCAGCAGAGCCACGGGCGCGCTGACGACCACTGATCCCAAAAGCAACGGTCGTCCGATCGACAAAAAAGTGGTCCAGCTTCGCCAGGTGTGGGCATTCCATTGAATGTCCCTCAGCCGGGCCGGCCATTGATGCGGATCGCTCAGGAGCCAATAGCCGATCCGATATTCCCAACGAAAGAGCACCGGCATGAACGGAAGCGCCACGTCGTGCAGCGTCACCGCGATGGCGGCCGCGAGAATGTTGCAGCGCGTCAGCCAGGCGAAAAAGATCGAAAGCAGCGTCTTCAGACCGACCAACGGCGTGAAGCCGAAGAAAATGCCGATGGCCACACCGCCGGCGATGGCGTTCGGTGTGTCGCGGATCGCCAGCAGTTTCAGCGAATGTTCCTTAAGCCACTTGCGCAGATTCATCGAGCAACGGCATTTTTGCAGCGCCGGTCCAGGACCGACGACAATGCAATTTCACAAGAATACCAACGGCGTTCACAGAACACCGCTACAACTCTTGTCCCGCCAGAATCCTTCGATTGAACTCCACCAGGTCCGCATAACGCACGCGGGTGCCGCCAAAGATATCGAGCGCCGAACCGATGGTCAGATCAATTTTGCCCTGGCTGACGCGCGTGACTTCCTCCAGGTCGCTCAGCGACCGTGCGCCGCCGGCGTAGGTCGTCGGGAGGGGCGACCATCGCGCCAGCTGATCGACCAGTTCGAGATCGACACCGCCGCAGAGCCCTTCGACGTCCGCGGCATGCACGAGGAATTCCGCGCAAGAATCCGCCAGCCGGTCGAGCTCGCGCGGACCGATTTTGAACCCGGTGAATTTTTGCCAGTGATCGGTTACGACCCAATAATCCTTGTCGCGGCGGCGACAGCTCAAATCGAACACGAGCCGTTCCTTGCCGACGACCGCCTCCAGCGCGCGCACACGGTCGAAATCAAGCCCGCCATCACGGAAGACCCACGAGGTGACGATGACGCGCGACGCGCCGGCGTCGAGCCAGTCGCGGGCGTTGTCGCGGTTGATCCCGCCGCCGATTTGCAGCCCGCCCGGATACGCCGCGAGCGCTCCGCGCGCCGCCGCTTCGTTGCCTGGGCCGAGCATGATAACGTGGCCGCCCTTAAGACCATCGCGCCTGTAGAGTTCGGCGTACCACGATGCAGGCTGTTCG
>QHPW01000376.1:4237-5227 GCA_003219675.1 Verrucomicrobiota bacterium | reverse complement strand
ATCGACACACTCATCGGCGACATCAATCCGCCGGCGACGTTGATGGAAACGCAGACTGACCGGAAAATTGCCGAAGAACAGCGCAAGACCTATGAAGTGCAGGAGGCGGCGCAAAAGCAGCGCCAACAACTCGTGCGCCAGACTTCGATCGCGGACATCCAGCAACAGGTGGTGGGCGCCGAACAAGGCGTGACAATCGCGGAACTGAAGGCGAACGCGAACGTCAAGCAGGCCACCGGCGACGCCGAGGCGACCCGGCTTCGTGCGCTGGGTGAAGCCGAAGCCATCCGCGCCACCGGCCAGGCGAAGGCGGAAGCGTATCGTGCCGGCGTGGAATCGCTCGGCGCGCAGGGTTACACCGTGATGCAGCTCATGCAAATCGTCGGGGAACGCAACGTGCGCATCGTGCCGGACGTCGCCGTCAGCGGGGCCAACGGGAGCACCGGTTTGGTGGATGGTTTGCTGGGTTTGTTGCTCCGCGACCAGTCCGCAAAACAGAACGCGAAAGGCGATTAAAGTGGTTCTTTGGCTTTCTATTTCGGCGCCGCGTTGTCGAGCACGCGGAACTCCGCGACGAGATGTTCGATGGCGGCGGCGTCAAACGCCTGCGGGTCTTTGGCCGTGAAGATGCCGAGACAAATGCCGTCCTCGCGATGGGCGCAGTAGAGGAAGGCATGCTGGTAAACCCAACGGACGCTTTGGTGGGGGAAGAAGTTGATTTTGAGCACTTGAAACGCGTCGCTCATGCAGCGCAACGCGTTGTCCAGGGCCTGGGCTGGAAAGTCGGGTGACCAGGTCTGGGCGAACGAAGTTTTGTCCGGATAACGGACGCCGCAGGCGAGGACGCCGGGAAGTTGAGTCCGGTGTGCGAGCCAATGCTGGAGCATTTCCTTCATGCGTGTCGGTCAGCTTTCCACCGGCACCCGGCTGGCGCGAACAAAGAGGGCGCGGTCAGGCTCGACCTGGGTGACGATCCGGGTTTTCAGCCCT
>QHPW01000376.1:0-4208 GCA_003219675.1 Verrucomicrobiota bacterium | reverse complement strand
CTGGCGCAGTTGCCAGGACTTCTGCGACAGAAACTGGAGGAAACGGATTCGCGCGTTGACATCGGCGCATTGCCACTCGTAAAGCACGTCGCCTTGCGCGGAGCAAATCAGCACTTCTTCGATTTTCGGTCGAAGCGCCTCGTCGGGTTCTGGCGAACGAACTGCCGGGCCCTCATCCAGTCCGGGAACCGTTTCGGAGACCGGTTCGCTCGCCTCGGAGCAGGCAGCGGGCAAGGCAGCCTCGGCCTGGGCGGGCACCGGCGATGGTTGAGAGACGAGCGTCCCGGCACTGCTTTCCGCCGCGGCCGGCGTGACGCTTGGAAAAGGCGATATCTTCAGTGGGTCTCCGGCTTCATCGCGTTTGCGCGCCGCTTCCATCAACAGGAATTCCCATGAACCGAAGAGGGTCCGGGCCGGCGGCTCGGCGAATGGTTTGAGGTGGAATTGGCCGCCGCCAAGCGACATCAGAAAATCGAACGCCGCCTCGCCGGTGAGGTCGCCCGCCTGCGCGTGGATGATCTGGCCGTCCTTGACGAAAATGCTTCCGTGGGACTGCGCGGTGGAAACCTCCAACACGGACGAACTCCGCGCCAGACATTCCATTTGCAACACGTCCTGGAGACCGACGCGTCGCAGCACGCCGCGGAAACCTTCCTCCGGCTGAAGTCGGACCAGTTCGTTGAGTGCCGAGTAGATGCTCAGCCAGCCTTCACGCGTTGCCGGTTTTTCCAAGAACAGCTCGGCACCGTTGCTCAGGCACGCGGCGCGATACGGCTCCGTGGCGTCACCGGTCAGCGCCACTTTCAGAATCTGGGGATACTTGCGATGCAGCAGCGCGAGGAATTGCAGACCATCCATCACCGGCTCAACGCTAGCGCCCCCGCGGCGTCCAAGGCCACCAGAACTTCCCACTTCCCCTCGGAGTAAGCGCGCATCAGGTTCTGGATCGCCTCCAGAAAGCCTGGGTCGTCATCCACGAACAGGATCGTTGTGCGCTTTGTTGGCATGCGAGACTGCGGCCGGCGGGCGAGATTGCTTCCAAAATCGGGCCATTAACCCCCCCGCCCGGTTCGCCGCATTTTTTAGAAAATTCGCGCGGGACGCAAAAGTAAAATCAGCAAAATCAGCATGCCGAAACCCGGCACAGAGCTTGATTCAGGCGCCGGACGATTGGCGCTGAAGCGCAGCCTGGTGCATCGCGTGTTGCAAGTCGTCGGCCGGTATCCAGCCCATTCTCTGCAAGGCGCGCGCGGCGGCTTGACGCACCCACTGGTCCATGTCCTCGAGCGCGGTCACCAGAGGCCCCGTCAGACGCGCGTCGCAGATGCGGCCCAGGGCTTCGGCGGCTGCCATCCGCAGATCGCTGTCATAGTCATTCAACGCCTTCAACAGCGCGTCGATGGCGACCTGCTGGCGCAGCCGGATGGCGGTGTTCATCGCGGTCAACTCCGGTTCCGTGGCATAAACCTGGTCCAGTTTCGCCAGCACCTCGGAAGCCGACTGCCGCACCCAGTATTCGTTGCTCTGGAGCGCGGCCTTCAATAGCGGGATCGCTTGTCGTGCCGCGGCGGATTTTTCCCATTGATAGTCAATTCTTCGCAAGGCGGCCGCCGCAAGTTGGCGCACGGCCGACTGCGAATCCGCCAATGCAAGGACCAGCCGTTCGACGGCGTGCGGTTCTCCGATTTCACCCAGTGCCGCGACGGTGACTTCCCGAACGTCGTGGTCCGGATCCTTGAGCAACTCGGTTAGCGCTTCGACAGCGCGCGGGTCCTTGAGCCGGCCCAAAGCTTCGACCGCGGCTTTGCGGACTGACCAGTCGACATCTTTCAACGAAGCAAGCAGGGGTTCGGCGGCGTTGGCGCCGCCGATCTTGCCGAGAACCGTCGCGGCTGTGGCGCGCGCATGCTGATCTGTGTCCTGGAGCGCAATCACCAACACGTCGGTTACCTCCGAGTCGCGGACATCGCGCAAAGCATCTATTGCAGCCACGCGCACGGTTGGATCCGCGTCGTTGACGGCGGAGGTCAGTGCCTTGATCGCGCGCGTGTCGCCGATCTGGCCGAGGGCCTCAACCACCGCGCGACGATTCGGATTGCGCTCGTCCTTCAACACGACCACCAGGCATTCCACTGCGGCGGCGCCCACGCCTGCGGCTTTGACGAATTCCCCGGCCGCAACGGCGCGGAGAACGAGCTGATCCTCATTGGCCGGTTGCCAGCCCAACGCGTCAAGCGCTTTGGCCGCGCGCCAGCGGACTTCATGTCGCGGGTCTCCGAGCGCGAGGGTGAGCAGGTCGATGGCGCGAGGGTGGTTGACCTGAGTTAATGCGACCACGGCCGCCTCGCGCACTTCGCCATCGGGGTCGTGCAGGGAAGTCATCAACGCGGTCAGGACCTGTTCGTCCTTGGTCCGCCCCAGTGCCTGAACCACAGCCTTGCGGACTTCCCGGTCTGGATCGTGGGTGACTGTAAGGAGATGACTCACCGCCTCGGCCGGGTTTTCCGCGACCAGTCTTTCGACCGCGTCTTTGCGCGTCTCCGGCTTTCTGGACTTGAGTTGTTGCAGCGTCCACCACTTCATGACAGGTCGGATTGGTTGCTGGCGGAAATCTCCGCAGTGAACGTTGTGTCAACAGGTTTGGGCGCAGACATCGCCACTGATTAAAAGGCCAGGAGGCAGACTTTGCAAAAGCTTTTCCTATCGAGGGACCCCTGTTGATTCTCGCGCAACGGGTTCCGAGACTGGGCCGAATTCGCGTTCACGCCGCTTCACCGCGGGAAACGAAAGCAGGCCGGGCATTTCGAGAGTCCCAATCTTAATCGTAATCTTACTCTTAATCTGCAACAACTTAAGCCGAGCAAGATTACGATTAGGATTAAGATTAGGAGCCTGCCACTGCGGTCTCGCTGCCGGGCTTAATTCAATGGCAGTGCGGGTTGGGGTGGGTTAAGCGGAAGCTCGACCATGCGGACGCGCCGGTTACTTCGGGCTGGTGGCGTGCTGCTGCAGCCAGATGAGGTCTGCGTTATTCGGCGTGACGATGAACTTTTGGAAGTTCTTCTTGAGCGGCGGCTGGGTGCGGCGGTCGCGCCATTTGTGGATTTCGGCGTGCCCATCAGCAAACGTGACTCCACTGGCGCCGTTGTGGTAGCTGGCGGGGAGATTGACCAGCTGCGCTCCGCCACCGGTTTTCATGTCAATCGCGAAATAACCGTCATCAATACTGTCTGACCGCTCGTCAATGAAAACCATGGCGTCGGTGGGAGAGGGCGCAATGATATCGCTGGTCTTGGCGTAAACCCGAAAACCGGTATTCCACGGGGGAGCATTCGGTCCCATCCAGGAACTCATCGCAATACTGCGCACGCGCGGGTAAACCTTTCCGCTGATGCGGGTGATGCTTCGGTCCGCCAGGCATTTGTGGACCGCCGCGGCCTGGGCATAAGGGCCCAGTTGCGAATAGCGCGGGTCCAAAAGAAACATCGTATTCGTGTTGTCGGTTTTGTCGCCCGGCTCGTTCTCCGGACTCAGCCAGCCGGTGATCCAGTTCCCCGCGTTCATGACGTGGTTTGCCTCGTCTTGCCAGTTGTCGCCGGGAAGCGTTTCCTGGTTGTCCCCGGCGAACATCAACCAGGTGAGCTGCAGTTGTTTCAAATTATTCAGGCAATGGATGCCTTGGGCCTTGGTCTTGGCCTTCGACAGCGCAGGTAATAACAGCCCTGCCAGGATCGCGATGATCGCAATGACCACCAGCAGTTCGATCAAGGTGAATGCGCGCAGGACGTTTTTCCTGCCCAACAGCCCAGGCTCACTCCAATTTCGTCTGTTTCCATCGCCCTGATGCATTTATTCTCGCCGTTTGGCGCAAACTTTTTCGGCTATCGCCGTGAGGTTAATCTTCGCAAAATCGGAGTCAAGAGCGCGTTTGACGAAACTTTTTCTTTCGCGCGCCGGTGAGTTAGGCAATAAGTCGGGGCCATGATCACTTGTCTTCTTCTCAGCCAGTCATTCTTTGCCGCCTGGCGCAAACGCGTCGTCGCAATCGGCCTGATCTCGCTCGGTTTTAATCTTCGCGCCGCCGATCCCTTCGCCGAGAATGTCCGCACCACTCCCGCTTTGACGCCGGAGCAGGAACAGAAAAGTTTTCATCTGCCGCCCGGTTTTGAAATCCAGCTCGTCGCCGCCGAGCCGGACATTCTCAAACC
>QHPW01000374.1:533-5058 GCA_003219675.1 Verrucomicrobiota bacterium | reverse complement strand
GCAGTTCGTGGGAACAGCCAGCCTGCGCTCTGCCGAGACGCCGCTACGCCGGAGTTCGCGGACCCGATGCGCGGTTGCGAACCCGTGGAAACTTTCCGAAAACTTCCAGAAGCGACTCGCCCAGGACTTCCACCATCCGTCGGACCTGGACGCGCGTGGTGCAGTACGGCGGCATCAGCACAATCACGTCGCCGACGGGCCGGGTCAACACACCGCGCCGGGCCATCGCCTCGCACACGCGAATGCCGGCCCGCTCGCCGAGATCAAACAACTGGCGCGTCCGCCAGTTTTTGACCAGCTCGACGCCGGCAATCAGGCCGACCTGCCGGATATCGCCGACGCTCGGCGATTGCCAAAGCGTTTCCAGTTCCTTGCGCAACGTTTGTTCGATCTGGTGCCTCGCGCGGAGCGAGGCGGAACTTTGCAAAATCTCCAGGCTCGCCAGCGCCGCCGCCGCGCCGACCTGGTTTGCCGTGTAACTGTGTCCGTGGAAGAACGTTTTGAAGTCTTCGTATTCGCCGAGGAACGCATCGAAAACTTCCTGCGTCGTCAAGGTCGCGGCCATCGGAAGGTAACCGCCCGTAAGGCCCTTCGCGAGGCAGAGAAAGTCGGGCTGCACGCCTTCGTGATGGCAGGCGAACAAGCTGGTTGCTGGTTGATCGTTGATGGTCGATGGTGTGCCAGTGCGGCCGAAGCCCGTCATCACCTCATCCGCGATAAGCCGCGCACCGTGGCCGCGCGCGATTTCGGCCACGCGTCGCAGCCATCCCACGGGTTGCGGAATCATTCCCGCCGCGCCTTGAATCAGCGGCTCCACGATCATTGCGGCGTAGGGATCGCCGCGTTTTTTCCGGGCGGCGAATCTTTGTTCCACCTGGCCGATGCACTCCCATTTGCACCGGCGGTACTCGCGCGCGTCGGCGCGCTGGGGTTTCGCTCGATTGAAAGGGCAACGATAGCAATAGGGCGACATCGCCGTGTCCGATTTGAACAACAATCCTCCGTACGCTTTATGAAACAGATCGATGTGACCCAGACTGACCGCGCCCACGGTGTCGCCGTGATAGGCGCGGTCGAGCGAGAGAAACTTTGGCTTTTTGCTGCGACCCGAACGGCGGGCGGATTCGTAGGCGAGCTTGAGCGCGACTTCCATCGCGGTCGAACCATCGTCGGAGAAAAAGACTTTGGAGAGGGGGATAGGGGGAAGAGGTGAAAAGGAGACGGCAGTACGCGTTTTTCTCCCCTGCTCCCTTTCCCCCCTTCCCCGTTTCTCACAGATCGTATTGGCGGCGTTCACCAGTTCCGCCGCCAGCAGGCTTGCCGGTTCATTCGCCAGACCAAGCGCGGACGAATGCGCAATCTTTTTGAGCTGCCGCCGAATCGACGCGTTGATTTTCGGATGATTGTGCCCGTGCAGGTTCGTCCAGATGGAGGAGTTGGCATCGAGATAATCGCGGCCACGCGCGTATCACGCATCTGCGTAAACGGATGCCAGATATGCCGGTGATCGAGCTGGGCGAGCTTATGCACGGCGGCTTGGAACCTCAGGACCCGGCTTGAGATTGGAAAGAGCGGCCACCAGTTGGGCCACGTCCGCGGCCGCATGCGCGGCGCTGACGGTCAAACGCAACCGAGCCTGTCCTCGGGCGACCGTGGGATAACGTATGGCCGGAATGAAAACGCCCTGTTCCCGCAAGGCAGCCGCGGCCTCGACCGCTCTGGTTTCGTCGCCCATCATCAGAGGAATAATGGCGCTGCGCACGGGCGGCAGAACAAAACCGGCGGCAATGAGCCCGTTCTTGACCTGATCGACCCGCGCCCAAAGCTGGTTGCGTCGCGCCTGGCCTTCTTCGGACTGGACAAACTGAATCGCGGCCGCAGCCGCCGCCGCGGCGGCAGGAACCGGCGCGGTGGAAAAAATAAAACTGCGCGCTCGATTGACGAGGTAATCCATCAGCGTGCGCGAGCCGCAAATGTAACCGCCCGCCGCGCCGAGCGCTTTGCCCAACGTGCCCATTTGAACTTCGATCTGGCCGGCAAGGCCAAACTCTTCAGCCAGCCCGCGGCGCCTTTCACCGTAAAGTCCGGTCGCGTGAGCCTCGTCCACCATCAACCAGGCGCCGTGTTTTTCCTTGAGCTCGACCAGCTCGCGCAGCGCCGCAAAATCCCCTTCCATGGAGAAAACCGATTCCGTGACGATCAGGGTGCGCGGACGGCGCTTGCCGCTCAAACCGGTGTTGCGCCGGTCGGCCCAGCGAAGGATTTTCGCCAGGCTGTCCGGGTCGTTGTGGACAAAAACCCGGAGTTCCGCCCCGCAAAGCCGGGCGGCATCGACAATGCAGGCGTGCACCCCCTTGTCGAGGATAATCACGTCGTGGGCGTCGAGCAGCGCGCAAATGGTGCCCAGCGCGGCCGTGTAACCGGACGAAAACGCAAGCGCGGCCTCGGCGCCTTTGAAAACGGCGATGGCCTGCTCCAGGTCGTGGTGCGGCGCGAGCGAACCGCAGAGCAGCCGCGATGCGCCCGACCCGGCGCCATAGCGCTGGATTCCTTTGATCGCGGCCTCCTTCAGCAAGGGATCGTTGGCCAGCCCGAGATAATCGTTGGAGGAAAAGTTCAACAGCGTGGCGTCTTCGACTTGTGTGTGAGGCAACTGCGGCGAATTGATGCGCCGCAGTTCGCGATACAACCCCTGCTCGCGGATGGCGTCGAGGCGCTGGGTCAGTTCCTGTTCAAACTCGTTCATTGAAAAACCACGCCGAATTCAGGCGCTCCAGCGAATTGCGGAAGCGAGTTCGCTCAAACGAACCCCCGTCAGTGTGACAGTCATCGGGGTCGGCAGCAAGCCGGGAACAATCGCAGCGGCGCACCCGTTCGTTATTCATGCGACGGGTGCGATGGCCCATTGCCCGTCAATCAGCGATGCGCAGACATCGCCAGGGTGATGCACAACCGCGTCAAAAGCGTCGGCACGTTTGCCGGCGAACGGAACGGCAATCATGTCGGCCAGGGTATTTTCGGAAAGCTCCCCGATCTTCCCTTGCCACCCCAGTGCCCGCGCCCCGTTCACGGTGGCCATTTGCAACACGGTTTCCGGCCGGACATCGGGATAAGCGACGGCGAAGGCATTCATTTCCGCGAACAGATTCAGTTCCAGCGGCTGTCCGCGCCCTTTGCTCATGCTGGCCAGACTGTCGGTACCGAGGCAAATGTTCACGCTCGCGCCTGCAATCTCTTCCCGCGGGAATCGACGGTGTTGAAAGAAAGCGTGGCTGCGCGGGCAATGAACCACGCTCACGCCGCGCCGGCCGAACAACGCCGCGTCGCCGGGCGCGAGATAGTTCGCATGAACCGCGAGCAAATTGTTCGCGAGGCAGCCCTGCCGTTCGAGATGCTGCACCGGAGAGCCAAGCCCGCAATCGGCCGTGTCGCGTTCGTTCCGCTCCAGCCAGTCGAACATCGGCCCGCGCGCATGTGTGAACATTTCGAACTCCTCCGCAGACTCTGCGACGTGGGTTGTCAGCCGCCAGCCTTTGTCCCGCGCCACGGTCGCGCTGAGCCGCAACAGTTCCGGCACGGTGGAATAGGGCGCGTGCGGCGACAGTCCCGCCGCGCCGCGCGATGCCGGCAGCGATTCCATCTTTTGAACCGTTTCATCAAGAATCAAACGCGGTTCGCGGCGGCTTTTGACGCCGGTCATTTCGAGAAACGAAAAAACGCGCAGCGGCGTCGCCTGCCAGACTTCGGCGCAGGAGCATTTGTGCGCCGCGCACCCAGGATTGGGCAAAATCGGCATAAATTCTCCCGGCCTTGGCCGTGGTAATGGTTTTGATCCAGTCGGTAAAGAGTTTGGTCGGCGCGATTTCGCCGGCCAGGTCGGTGTAATCGAGGTGGCAATGGGCGTTGACCAGACCGGGCAGCAGCAGAGATTCCCCCAGGTCGATGGCGGGCTCCCCGGCACCGGACCTCAAATCCTTCCATCTTCCGACCGCTTGGATGCGATTGCCGGAAATCCACACCGCGCCATCGTCAATCGGCGGCTGTGTGATCGGAAGAACGACACGGGAACGAAGGAGCATGAACGAAATGGAGTTTTGGAATGATGGAGCATTGGAGTGATGGAAAAAGGCGGCGCGCCCACTACTCCCGTTGCAACGTCAGATGCCCGCTTCCTGGCGCCGGCGTTTGGTGCGGGCGGCTTCGGTGTGCTTGCGGGCTTTGTATTTGTTGTGCCGTTTGCGGATCTGTTGCTCGATTTTCTTGGTGACCAGGTCAATCGCCGCGTAGAGGTCGCTCTCCCAATCCTCCGCGAACAAGTCCGGTCCCGGCACGGCGAGGCGCATGGAACAGGAGAACTGCTTTTCCGGAGCCTTTCGGTGGTCGTGCTCCAGGGTCACTCGGGCATCAATGGCGAAGCGGTCGAAATGGTCCAGCTTGTTGATGCGCGAGATGATGTGGTCCTCGATGGCTTTGGTGAGCGTCACATTGTGCGTCGAGAGAATCAATTTCATGAAGGGATGATGTG
>QHPW01000374.1:0-501 GCA_003219675.1 Verrucomicrobiota bacterium | reverse complement strand
GTGGCTTTCTTTTCATTTTTCAGCCTTCGCGCCGCCGCAGCACGAACCTCCAGTGCTTCATGAAAACATTGCGCAACAACCGGGACCGTTCGTCCTGAAATGCCTGCAACTCGCGGTAAACGCCGACATTCCCCGCCTTCGGATGCGCCGTCTCCGCGCGGTTCAATCGCACAAATTCGTCGGTGATTTCGGTGATGGAAACCTTTTCGCACCGCTGCAGGCGCCAGCACCAGAACGCCTGCAACGCCGCGCCGTAAGCCGCGCCTTCGCCGACCTTCAACGTCACCACCTCGGCGTTGAAAACGTCCGCCATGATCTGCCGCCAGACCTTCGACTTCGCGCCGCCGCCGGTCGCGCGGATTTGTTTTGGTTTCACTCCCAGTTCCGCCAGCCGGCGCAAACCGTAATTCATTCCCAGCGTCACGCCTTCCATCGCCGCGCGAGCGAAATTCGCGGCGGTGAATGTTTTGGGCGTCACGCCGAAATAAACGCCGGTGCCGT
>QHPW01000377.1 GCA_003219675.1 Verrucomicrobiota bacterium | reverse complement strand
CCGATCTTGCCGGTCTTGGCGGCTTTGACCACCGCCTGGACGGCGTCTGCCACCTGATTGTCCGCAAGAACAACTTCGATCTTGATCTTGGGAAGAAAATCGACGGTGTATTCGCTGCCGCGATAAATCTCGGTGTGACCCTTCTGGCGACCAAAACCCTTGACTTCGCTAACCGTCATTCCTTCCACGCCGATGCCGGAGAGCGCTTCCTTCACGTCCTCCAGTTTGAAAGGTTTGATGATCGCCTCGATTTTCTTCATGCTTAGTTCCGGTCGGCGATACTAACAATCGGTCGAGGTCTGTAAACAGGAATTTGAAAATTAAACACGATTTTTGAAATGTCCCGCGCGGGAAAAATAATATTCGCGCCGGCTCGACCATTCGCATTCGGGGAATGCTTCGACTCCGCCGACCGCGCGGTTCCGAATTGTGCCTAACCGAACCTTATCCACGAGTGAACGCAATTAATACTTCTTGATCTTCGCTTGACAAATGACTGCTGCAATGGTTGTTTGCTTGCGGATTACGCAACGATTTAGGGCAAACGTTGCTGGCTGCAGTAAACGTTCTTTGACCGCCCAATAGATTTCAGTCCCGGTTTGGTACAGGCCGGAGCTGAAAAACCCACGTAATCCCACTGTTGTACTGATTCTGAATATTCCCCGGGTCCTTGCGGTCATCCCCTGACTGGAGGACCCGGTTTTTATTTTCATAATCGCCTCATAGATCGGCTGGTGATGCCAGCGATCGCTCTCTGCGATGAAGATGCGGAGCAGGTTTCCACTTTCAGGGATTTTCATGGTTCGCTCATCGGATGATCGATTCGGCCAACACATGCCCCAGCCAGACTGCCAGCAGACAAACGGCGACGGAAAGCACCACATTGGCCCCGGCGTAAAGCCACTCACCGTCGCGCGCGAGATTCAGGGTTTGCAGACTAAACGAAGAAAAAGTGGTGTAGCCGCCGAGGATTCCAACCATGATAAACCGCCGCGCGGTGACACTCAACAATACCCGTCCGCCCGGTTCGGTCAACGCAGCGACGAACCCGATAATGAACGAACCGGTGACATTCACCATCAACGTCCCGACTGGAAAGGCCTCACCAAACCGCCGGGCAATCGCGCCCGACAACCAGTAACGGGCTGCGCCGCCCAGCGCGCTGCCGAGAGCAATCCAAAGATATTCAATCTTCAAGTCGCTTTGCTCTAACAAATTCAACGCTGTCGCCAAAGCAAAAACTCCCACGGTCCGGCCCGCCTTTTCCTTGTTTCGTTCGAATGGGCTTGACACACCTCCGGGCTATCAAGGTTACTGGCAAAGCACAGCCTGATTGGATCGTTCACAACCAAACAATCGATTTCAAACAAAGACAGAGAATTATGCGCAACCGTAAATTCTGGTTTTCCCTTTTGCTGATCCTGCCCGGATGCGGCCTCGCACCCGTCCTGGGGAGCGAGGCGGATATCAAAATCCCCGACCTGGACCCGGTCACGTTCAGTGGCCTGGGGAATGTGAGCGGCCTGACGTTGATGTATCTCGGGATCCTGATTTGCGCGGCAGGCACGGTCTTTGGCCTGGTTCAATACAAGCAGACCAAGGCGCTGCCGGTGCACGAATCGATGGGCAACGTCTCCAACACCATCTGGGAAACGTGCAAGACATACCTTTTTCAGCAAGGCAAATTCCTCGCGATCCTGTGGTTGCTGATCGCGGCCTGTATCTTCTTTTACTTCAAGGTGCTTGAGGATCAGAGTTTAGGTCATGTCATCGTCATCCTGCTGGCCTCGATTCTGGGCATCCTCGGTTCCTACGGCGTCGCCTGGTTCGGCATTCGCATCAACACCACGGCCAATTCCCGCACCTCGTTTTCCGCGCTCAAGGGCAACCCGCTCGCCACACTCGGCATCCCATTGCGTTCCGGCATGAGCGTGGGTCTCCTGCTCGTGTGCGTGGAATTGTTCTTCATGATCTGCATCCTGGTCTTCCTGCCCAGGGAATTGGTCGGCCCGTGCTTCATCGGTTTTGCCGTCGGCGAATCGCTCGGCGCCAGCGCGTTGCGCATCTGCGGTGGTATCTTCACCAAAATCGCCGACATCGGCTCCGACCTGATGAAGATCGTCTTCAAGCTGCCCGAAGACGATCCGAAAAACCCCGGTGTGATCGCCGACTGCACCGGCGACAATGCCGGTGACAGTGTGGGCCCGACGGCGGACGGCTTCGAGACCTATGGCGTAACCGGGGTGGCGCTGATCGCGTTCCTGGCTCTGGCCCTGGCAGCCGACCCGGCCATCTGCGCCACGCTCATCATCTGGCTGTTCACCATGCGCGCGTTGATGATCGTCACTTCGCTGGTTTCCTACTTCGTCAACGAAGCAGTCAGTAAAGCCAAGTACGCAAACCTGAAGGATTTCGATTTTGAAGCCCCGCTGACTCACCTCGTGTGGATCACGTCGGCGGTTTCCATCCTCATTACTTTCGGAGCCAGTTACTTTCTGCTCGCGAAACAGGCGGGTATGGACCCCGCCCTCTGGTGGGTGCTCTCGGCCATTATCTCCTGCGGGACGCTGGCGGGGGCGTTGATTCCTGAGTTCACCAAGGTGTTCGTCAGCACCACCTCGCGGCACGTGCGGGAAGTCACCAACTGCTCGAAACACGGCGGCGCTTCGTTGAACATCCTGTCGGGATTCGTCGCCGGCAACTTCTCCGCGTTCTGGATGGGTCTTTGCATTCTCTCGCTGATGTTCGTGAGTTACCTTTTCGCCACTTACCAGGGCTCGCCGGTCGTCGCCCTGATGCCCGCCGCGTTTAAGTTTGCCGCACCGATCTTTGCATTTGGCCTGGTCGCGTTCGGCTTCCTGGGCATGGGACCGGTGACCATCGCGGTGGACAGCTACGGTCCG
>QHPW01000372.1:7950-10117 GCA_003219675.1 Verrucomicrobiota bacterium | reverse complement strand
CCCTGTTGAAAAGCCGGCAACGCCGCCAGTGGCGGATGGGATTTCAGTTCGAAGATGAGATTATCTTCGAACCAGTCGCGCCGGAAGAAATCGTATTCCACGCCTTCATCGCGCCATTGGGCCAGCAGCCTGCCGGCGTCGGTCCGGAGCGTGTTCACCCGGGCGAAGGTCCTGGGCGGCGTGTTGTTCCAGTCGAGGAGCTGGCGCAACCGGTCCGGGCCCCAGCGTTTTTGCCAGCGTTCGCAAAGCCAGTCGGGATGCGAGTATCCGAGTGCCGGTTGACTTGTTTTGAGGTCGTCGAGCCATTTCCGGGTCTGGTCGCGCTCGCGGTCGTAGCCGCGCAGGAAGGCATTGATGAAACCGGCTTGAGGGCCGAAGCCGAGTTGTTTGGCCAGTTCGACCGTCTCGTGCACGGCCGCGTGGGCGGGAATGCGGTCGAGCCAGAACATCTGGTAGAGTCCGAGGCGAAGCAGGATTTGCAGCGTTGCCTTTTGCGTCCGGCCCCCGGTCTTGCGCGCGATGAGCCAGTCGAGCGTTGCCTGCCGGCGGACGACGCCATAGACCAGCTCCTGGCAGAGGCTGCGATCGGCGGGAGAGAGCATCTGCAGCTCGGAATCGAGCAGATGCTCGACGTAACCTGCTGCTTTCTCGCGCTGTTGGAGGACGCGAACGGCAATTTCTCTTGGTTTTTGAACCCGCACTGCCTAATAATGACATTCGTTTCATTGCGAGCGAGTTTTTTGACGTTTTATGAAAGAAGAGTTAGAGAAGCTGGTTGCCGCGGGCAAAGTCGGCCGTCAACATGTCGAAGCGTTGTTGCAACTGGTCCAGAGCGGCTTCGCCATGCATCGGAGCTGGGGCTTCGGCAAAATCAAAGCGGTGGACACGGTCTTTGCGCGGCTGACGATCGATTTCCAGAACAAACCCGGACATTCGATGGACCTGGGGTTTGCGGCGGAATCGCTCAAGCCCATACCGGGCGATCACATCCTGGCGCGCAAGGCATCGGATATCCAGTCGCTGCGGCAGATGGCCGCGCTGCATCATCTGGACCTCATCAAGCTCGTGCTCCAGAGCTTCGGCGGCAAGGCAACGTTGGAGCAGATCCAGCAGGTGCTCGTGCCGGACATCATTGCGGACGATTGGAAGAAATGGTGGGAAGTGGCCAAGCACGAGTTGAAAAAGGACGGCCATTTCCTGGTGCCGGTGAAAAAGACCGACCCGATTGTCTATCAGGCGAAAGAGGTCTCGTTACAGGAGCGTTTGATGGGCGACTTTCGCGCGGCGAAAGGATTGAAAGCGCGGCTGAGTGTCGCCAACGAACTGCTGAAAAACCTGACCGACCTGGCCGACAAAAACACCGCGGTCGCCGAAGCGATCCAGATGCTGAACACCGAGATCGCCAGCCACCAGCGCACGCTACCGACGCTGGCGCTCGAAGCGATCTTTGTTATCTGAAACTGGGCCAGTTGCTGGATCAGCTGCCGGCGGCAAAGCACAAACAGGCGTTGCAATCGTTCAAGGAATCCAGCCCGGAACATTGGCACGAGGCGCTGCTCGGCATCCTCAACACGGTTTCGGTGAAACTCTGCACCGAGTTCGCTCATCTGCTGATTCAGGAAGGCAAACTGGAGCAACTCAAGGAACTGCTCGCCCGTCTCATCAGCCAGCACATGGCCAACAGCGAGCTGTTGCTCTGGCTGGCCAAGGAACGCTCCGACGCCTTCGCCGATATCCTTGGTCCCGAGGTCTTTCGCGCGATGCTCACGGCAATGGAACGCGACCAGTTCAACGAGAAGAAATCCAACAAACTGCGCGACTACATCCTCGACGACCAGGAGCTGATCGTGGAATTGATCGAGTCCGCCGATCTCGAGGTGATCAAGGACCTCACCCGCGCGCTGCAACTGTCGCCGTGCTTCGACGACATGGACAAGCGCTCGCTGCTGGCGCGCATCGTGAAGAGTTACCCGGCCGCGCAGGTGTTGATCTCCGGCGAGCAAAGCAAGCAGGACTCAGCGCTGGTCGTTTCCTGGGAAAGCCTCGAGCGCCGCAAAGCCGAATACGACGAACTGGTGCACAAGAAAATCCCCGCCAACTCGAAGGAGATCGCCGTTGCCCGCAGTTACGGCGACCTGCGCGAGAACCATGAATACAAATCGGCCAA
>QHPW01000372.1:0-7753 GCA_003219675.1 Verrucomicrobiota bacterium | reverse complement strand
CCGGAAAGTGGGCGAGGAAATCGAGTTCGAACTCGACGGCGCGAAGAAGCGTTACCGCATCGAGGCGATCGAGGCTTACAAGACGGCGTGAAGGTTGAGTCCTCGAGGTGTTTAAAGCCGTTGAACTATTGAGCCTCTAAAACGGCGAACCCGATTCAACTCATCTAACGGCCGGCTGAAAAGGGTCTGATTTCGTAGCCGCCGAGGTAACGAGGCGCCATTTTCTTTTGTAACCACGATTTATGTCAGAGCCTCCTTACGTCGGCTGCTGCTTTTTTTACGGGCCGCTGACAGTTCATCGATTCAATCTTGCAACGGTTCGACGATTTTTCCGGTTCAACGGTCTTTCACTGCCGCCGCCTTGACCATTTCCTCGACGAAGTCCTCGACCTTCCATTCGTTGCCGATGAAAACCTTTTGCACACGGCCCTGCGCGTCCACCACCACCGTGCGCAGGTTGTGATTGAAGGTGACTCCGGCGCCTTCGCGCGGGAACATCAGTCCGAACTGCTCCGTGATCGCGTCAATGTCAATAAGGGCGCCGGTGGCGAAGCTCCAGTGATTGGTGTCGTAGTCGTACCGCTTCGCGTAGCCCTTCAGCATGGGCGGCGTGTCGTGCTCCGGATCGAATGAAATGGACAGCAGCCGCCAGTTTTTTGGAGCGTCCGGCAGCATCGAAAGCTTCCTGCAGGCGTCGGCAAAATTGCTCGACATGCGGGGGCAAAACGTCGGGAGCGGGCAGCGCGTGTAAATGAAAGTCAACCCCAGCGACTGGCCTTTGAACTGCCCGAGATGAATCGCCTGGCCGAGTTCGTTGGTGAATGGATAGTCCGGCATCGCGTCGCCGACGTTCAGCGGATCCACCATGCGGACCCGGCGAAACGTCTCGCGCGTCGGGGTCGCGGCCAGGTTGGTTGAGCCCAGCCGGTTGATCCGGTCAATCCAGGCCTCCTTCTCCGTCACGAGCATGCGAAACTCGATCTGGTCGCCCGGTTGCAGGCGGGCCAGTTCGTTCGTGTTTTTGACTTCCAGTGGCATGGTCATCGCGGGCATGTAATTCGGGATTTCCTCGTGTTTGATGACCACCGTTTTGCCGTCCGGCTTCAGTTCCTTGACCGCGCCTTTGACGGAGAATATCTGTGGGGTGGTTTGTGAAACCCGCGTCTCGGGGACCGGCTTTTCGCCGGAACTTTTTTCGGCGCAGGAAACGAGGCCGCCGACCATTGACGCCACGGTCAGCGCCGTCAGAACTGTTCGCATTGTCACGGGGCCCATTTGAACGATTGGACAATTTCTTTGCAAGACTGCACAAAAATCGTGAAGGCGGAAATGGGCTATTGGAGCATTGGAGTGTTGAAGAGCGCTCCAGATACGCCATTACTCCAGCTCTCCAACACTCCGAACCCCCGGCTCTTCGCGGCAAAACTTTGACATGTCGCCTCCAGACTTTATCCTGCCATCATGTATGTCATCAAAGTGCCGCTCGGGGTGCGGAGCTACACGATTTCGATCGGCAACACCCTGCTGGAGAAGCTCGGGCCCGAGTGCAAGCGGTTGTATCTCGGCCAGCGTTGCGCGGTATTCACCGACCGCAACGTGGCGCCGCGCTACAGCGAGGGGGTGTTGCAGTCGCTCAAGACGTCCGGCTTCGAGCCGACGCTGATCACTGTTCCGGCCGGAGAAACGGCCAAAAGCCTGAAAGTTGCGGCGGCGTGTTACGACCGGCTCGCCGAACACGGGCTGGAACGAAAATCATTCGTGGTGGCGCTCGGCGGCGGCGTGGTGGGCGACCTGGCGGGCTTCGTGGCCGCGACCTTCCTGCGTGGAATTGATTTTGTTCAAATTCCAACCACGCTGCTGGCGCTGGTGGACAGTTCGGTGGGCGGCAAAGTGGGGGTTAACCTCAAAGCGGGCAAGAACCTGGTGGGCGCCTTCTGGCAACCGCGGTTCGTGCTCTGCGACCTCGACACGCTGGAGACGTTGCCGGTGCGCGAGTACCGGGCCGGTCTGGCTGAGATCATCAAGTACGGCGTGATTCACGATGTGGAGTTGTTCAAGCGTCTCGAACAGGCCATTCCCAAACTGCTCCAGCGCGATCCCGACACGCTTTCGTCGGTGGTGGCGCGGTGTTGCCAGATCAAGGCCGGCGTGGTGGGCCAGGACGAAACCGAGAGCGGCCTGCGCGCGATCCTGAACTTCGGCCACACCCTCGGCCACGCGCTGGAAGCGGTTTGCGGCTACGGAAAATTGTTGCACGGCGAAGCCATCGCCATCGGCCAGGTGTTTGCCGCCAGGCTGTCCGCGGAGATGCTCGGCTTTCCGCAGCGTGACGTGGAACGAATTGCCGGCCTGTTCGAGAAGGCCGGCCTGCAAACCCACATCCAGCTGAGTCCCGCGCAGCGCGAAAAACTGCTCGAAGCAATGCGTCACGATAAAAAGGTGAGCCAGGGGGCTGTCAAGTTTGTGCTCGTGAACAAGATCGGCCAGGTGTCGTTCGGGCAGCCGGTGCCGCTGGATCTCGTGGAGAAGATCCTGGCCGAGCCTGCGGTTCGAACCGCGGGCGCCGAATCCTCCGCCGGCGCGAGCACCGCTCATTCCACTCTCCGCGCTCCGCACTCCGCGTTCTAGTGTCATGTCACAGAAACACCCATACAATCTGACCGTTCCGCTTTCCCCTCACCCGGCCTTCGGCCACCCTCTCCCCATCCGAAGGGGAGAGGGCAGGGTGAGGGGCGTTGCTGTTTCCAACTTGGTCGGCGTCATTGTAAGGAAGCGTTAGGGATGCCACACCAGCATGGCTGCGGTCAGCGAAATCATCGTCCGCGAATACTTCGAGCTGCACGGATTCTTCGTCCGGCAACAGCGCCAATACATCATTCCTCCTCTTGAACGGGCGCCGGCCTGGCTCTGGGCAAAGGACGCGAGAGGTTTGTCGCAGAAATACCCGGCGCCGCCGTTTCTTGAAGGAAGTTCTCCAGAATGGCCAGGTACCCGTCGAGCGCCCAGCCAGCATCGTCGCCCAGGTCGCGTTTGAGTTCCTTCAATTGAGCGGTCGCAGATTTCGCCTCCGCGCGAATGTCGTTCACAGACAGTGTCCCGCTCATCAGGCCGCCCACCATTGCGTTGAACTTGTTGTTCGCCTCCGGCCCGGCGGCAGCAAGAAACTGCGTCCGCACCTGCTGGATGAAATTCGTGTTCGCGCCGAGTTGCCGGAGGGCCACGGAAAGATCGGTGGTGCCGTTGGTAAGCGTCCCGAACGGCGCACCCGACAGACCGTTCGTCGTTGACGTCAATCGAGCGAAATTCGTCGCCGCAATAGAGTCCAGCGTAACGAGCGCCACTTTGCCGCGCGGCAACCGCACTGTGCCAAGCACGTCGCTGCGCAGGACCAGGGTGTTTGTGTCGAGCGACAATACCTTCCCCAAGTAACGATCTCCGTTTTGCATCTCGACCTGGTCCGCGCAGAGGCGGGTAGCCGCAAGGAACAGCATAACCGCGCCGCAACACATCATCGCGCCCGCCGCCAACCGAAAGCGCCGTCTGCGATGCCGGGAATCCAGTCGCTGTTGGACTGAGCCCTTCGAGGGAAAATGTTTTCTCATGGCAAACCAAAACTACCTCTCATCGTCAGTTCCAGCAAAAGGAAATCAGCGCAAGTCGTAACGGGCACTGTCCCCCCTCACCCGGCCTCCGGCCACCCTCTTCCCCAGTGGGGGAGAGGCA
The DNA here is from genome assembly GCA_003219675.1 of Verrucomicrobiota bacterium. Classification (GTDB taxonomy): domain Bacteria; phylum Verrucomicrobiota; class Verrucomicrobiia; order Limisphaerales; family AV2; genus AV2. The sequence continues at coordinate 4,030 of QHPW01000372.1, read as the reverse complement.
AGGGGCGAGGGGGGTCATGGAAAGATTTCCCCGAGAGATTTCGCGCATTGAACCCCTGAACCGTAGCAGCCGACGTGAGGAGGCTCATTCTTCAAATGCGGAGTGGCCATCCAGCCGGGTCAGGGAATACGCGCGCCGCATCAGCCTGGTGGTGGTGTCGAGTTGGGCCTGGTGACGGGCGATGGAGGAAGACATCCGCTCAAGGGGAGAGTCGCACCAGGTAAAACCGCCGGGCCTGGCGGGCGGCATTAGTATCCGTGGATTGAATCACTCCGCCGGTGCCGGGAAGGCCGACGGCGACGAGCGACCAGGCGCTGCCGGCGACTTCGTTGGCGCGCTGCACGTCATAACTCAGGCCCGGAAACGTGGTGAAGCTGACCACGCAGTTGGTGCCGGACAGGCGGAAGTCGGTGATGCGCGGCGGCGCGTTTGTGGTGAACTCGTCGGCGCCAATGTCGGAACCGGCGCCTCGAGGCCGGGGATCCCCGTCGAAATCGTTTGTCACGGTGCCCAGGGACAAACATTCCAGGCACCGCACTCAGCAGGTTTCCGTTCATCGAGGCGGCGGCGCTGTCGCGCAGGTGAATCGGCGCGTCGGCGAGATTGTTGCGGGCCGCGCCGTTGGTCGTGGTCGCAAAACGGAATTCGACCGCATAAAACTCATTGGAGTTGAGCAGGACCGTGTTGTGGTCAATCCGTGTGCCCGGTGAATTCCACGCGATGAGCGAAGCGTCGGAGCCGGCTTTGCGGCCCGCGCTCATCAGGGCGGGCGCGAGGTAAACGAAATTATTGCGAATCGCTCCGCCGGCATGGTCGAAGTACGGCGTCGTGTTGTCCAAACCGTAAGCGACGGCCCGGTCCACATTGAGGAATAGGTTTTGCTCGGTGACGGTGTTGACCGAATGCCGCCAGAACAACACGGCGGGGTTCCAGAGATAAGCCGCGGTATCGGAATTGTGGAGGTTTTTGAAGAGGTTTGCCCGAATGATCCAATTTTGCGCCGCGTGGGCGCTGATGCCGTTGAAGTAGCCAACCCCCGAACCGTGGTCGCCGGGAGGGCTGCCGGTGTACTCGAACCAGCAGTACTCGACAACGCCGTTGTTAACGCCGCTGCCGGCGTTGACGTCGGTGGGATTGGACTTGATGAACTGCGAACCGGCATTCAGCAGCCGGACGCAGTAAATGTGCGGCGATTGCGCGCCCGGGTTGAAGATAATTTCGTTGTCGTAGGTGTCGCGGACGGTGAGGTGGGCAATGGTGGTATTGGTGCCGTTGGACCAGATGCCGAACGGGGCGCCGCCGTAGCCGGCGTTGTCCATGCCCTTGCCCGCGAGGACGACGTTGGTGCTGCCGGCGGTTCCGCGAATGGTCACGTCGTTCCTCCCATTGATGTACAGGCTGCTGGTGAGATTGTAGGTGCCGTCGGCCAGCAGAAGGGTGTCGCCGTGTTGCAGATCACCCATCGCGGCTTGCAGTTGCGGTTCGGTGGCAACGTTTACGATTCGTGTGCCGGTGATCGGCAATTGCGGCGCGTTGCCGGGCGAGGCCCCGTTTGTTGCCCATGGCGCCACTTGCAACGCGACCGCAAAAAGCATCGCGACCCGTTTCATCGCATCTCTATTTCCTGCCTCATAAACCCGCGGCCATTGTCAGGCCAAACGCCCTCAATCGCAATCTCACACTCAAGTGAATCGTTCAATACGGCGCGGGGAACGACGAGCAAGAGTCTCGTTCTGCCGGAATCGACTGGACAAAACACGGATAACCCCAAGGCTTGGCGCGCCATGAGAATTGCCATCGGCTCGGACCACGCCGGATTTGATTACAAGGAGCAGGTCAAAGTTCTGTTGAAGGAACTGGGACATGAGATTCGGGATTTCGGCACGTTCAGCAGCGAACCGGTGGACTACCCGGTGTTCATCCGACCGGTCGCAGAGGCCGTGGCGCGCGGAGAATTCGAGCGCGGGATTGTGCTCGGTGGTTCAGGGAATGGGGAGGCGATGGTGGCCAACAAAGTCAGAGGGATACGCTGCGCGCTCTGTTGGAGCCTCGACACCGCGCGCTGGGCGCGAGAACACAACGATTCGAACGTGCTTACGCTCGGTCAGCGCACGATTCCGGTGGAATTGGCCTTGGAACTCGTAAAGGTCTGGCTGAACACGCCGTTCGCCGGTGGACGGCGTCTCAGTCGCGTTCGGCTGATCGAGTGACTGACTCTGGGTTTGATCGAAAATGGCGTCATCGCCGTACCCCAGGTACGGAGGGCTTGCCCGCATCCCGCTTCGTAGCAGCCGAGGTAACGAGGCTCTGTATTTCACGCTTGGGCTGCCGAGCGGCGTAGTGCAGGTTTCCAATGTTTCGACTCTTCTTTGTAGCGGGTTTTCAACCCTCCGCTTGTTTCGGCGCCTGTTTTTTAACGAACGTGTGCGTGGCATGGCCGTAAAAAACTTCGGCCGCCTCCATTAACGTCTCAGACAACGTCGGATGCGGATGGACGCATAGCGCAAGGTCTTTCGCGGTCGCGCCCATTTCGATGGCGACGACGCCTTCGGCAATCAGCTCGCCCGCGCCGTGCCCGACTATGCCGACACCCAGGATGCGTTCGTTATCCGGATCGATGATGAGTTTCGTCAAACCGTCCGTTCGGTCAAGGCTCAAGGCCCGACCCGACGCCGCCCACGGGAACTTCGCGACCGTCACGTCAATGCCTTTTTGTTTCGCCTCGGCCTCCGTCAATCCGCACCAGGCCACTTCGGGATCGGTGAAAACCACCGCGGGGACGATGAACCTGTCGCCGCCGCCGGACTCGCCCGTGATGACTTCGACCGCGATGCGTCCTTCGCGCGAGGCCTTGTGCGCCAGGAGCACGCCGCCCGCGCAATCACCGATGGCGTAGATGTTCGGGTCGCTGGTTTGCTGTTTTTCGTTGACCTTGATGCAGCCTTTGTCGTCACGCTGGACCCTGGTATTCTCCAGGCCCAGGTCTTCGCAGTTCGGCACGCGCCCCACCGCGACCAGCACGCGGTCATACAATTCTTCCTTCTGCTGGCCGTCGGATTCGACGATCACTTTGATTTGTTTGCCCCTGGTCTCCATCTTTGCGACCTTCGTTTTCAGTCGCACTTCCTTGAACGCTTTTCGTGCATAGGCAACCACCGGACGCACGAGATCGCCGTCCGCGCCGGGCAGAATCGAATCCAGCGCCTCGACCACGACGACTTTGCTGCCGAGCGCGGCGTAAACAGTGCCCAGCTCCATGCCAATGTAGCCACCGCCGACGACCAGCAGATGCTCGGGAATCTCTTCGACCTCGAGCGCCTCGCGCGAGGTCATCACCCGCGGGTTGCCCAGATCAAACGCTTTCGGCATCGCCGACTTCGATCCCACGGCGATAATCGCCTGCTCGAAGTCAACGAACTTCTGGCCTTGCTCCGTCTCGACGCGCAGCGTGCGGGAGTCCTCGAAATGTCCGCGACCGTTCCAGACCTCGACGCCCCGCAGTTTCGCCAACTGCGCCACACCTCCGGAGAGTTTGGCGAGGGCGGATTCTTTCCACGCGCGGAGCTTCGCGAGGTCAATCTGAGGCGCGGCGAACGTGATGCCGCGTTGCTCGGATTCCCTCGCGGCGGTGATCATGTGGGTCGCGTGCAACAGCGCCTTCGACGGGATGCAGCCGCGATTGAGGCAGACACCGCCAAGTCGTTTGTCCTGCTCGACGAGGATGACTTTTTTGCCGAGGTCGGCGGCATAAAAAGCAGCGGCATACCCGCCGGGCCCGGCGCCGACAACGACGATTTGGGTTTGGGTGGGGTCCATGAATTCAAATACGGGGCGATGGGGAGGTGGGGTATTGGGGTGAAGACGCATCAACCCGGTCCTCACCGGCGTCGTAGGTCGCATTGCTTTCTTTGATGACCAGTTGGTCTTCCCACTCCGCGCCGGCTTGCTTTCGCTCCAAGCTGTTGACCAGCCTCAACAATCCATTTTCCAGTTTGTAAGCCATCGCGTTCAAACGCGTAAAATCCACATC
>QHPW01000085.1:6331-25844 GCA_003219675.1 Verrucomicrobiota bacterium | reverse complement strand
TTTCGCGTATGCGAACCATGCGACAAATTCTGGCCGACTCGCTCGTGGACCAACGCTTCCTTCTGATCCTGCTCGGCGGCTTTGCGGGCAGCGCGACGTTGTTGGCCGCCCTGGGCGTTTACGGTGTGATGTCGTACCTGGTCACGCAACGCACGCGCGAAATCGGCGTTCGCATCGCCCTGGGCGCCCGGCATCGGAACGTCCTCGCCTTGGTGCTGCGGCATGGAGCGCTGCTGACGCTCGGAGGCATTGCCCTGGGCCTGTTGGGCGCGCTGGCGGCGACCCGCGTTTTGACCAGCGTGCTTTACGGGATCAGTTCCACCGATCCGCTGACGTTTTGTGGCATTGCGGTGCTGCTGGCCGCAGTCGCGTTGTTCGCTTGCTTTCTGCCGGCGCGCCGGGCGGCCAAAGTCGATCCGATGGAGGCGCTGCGATATGAATAAAACGAACGTCGAACATCCAACATCGAACGCTGAACATCGAACGTGGGGAGACGCGGCGTTGCGAATGACGAATGACGAATGACGAATGACGAAAGAAATCCGAAATCCCAATGACGAAGGAAAAACACGCGGCCGGGCGAGAACCGGTTCGACATTCGTGCTTCGTCATTCTTTCGTCATTCGGATTTCGTCATTGTCCAGAGCCTCCTTACGTCGGCTGCTACAAACTTATGAACAACCCGCAACCGGCAACTCACCACTGACAACCGACCACTGACGAGAAACCAAATTTATGATCAAACTCTTAAACCTCGAAAAATCGGTGAAGACCAGGGCGGGCTTCACTTATCTGCTGCGCCAGATCAACCTCGACATCGCCGAAGGCGAGTTCGTCACCATCATGGGGCCGAGCGGCGCGGGCAAATCGACGTTGCTCAGCATTATCGGGTTCTACGACAGCGCGTGGGAGGGCGAGTATTACCTCTTCGATCAGGCGGTGCACAAGCTCGCGCCCAAGGAACGGGCGGCGCTCAACAAACGCCATGTCGGTTTTGTATTTCAACAGTTTCATTTGCTCGAAGACCTCACGGTGGCGGAGAACCTGGACATCCCTCTGTCGTATCGCGACGTGAGAAAGTCCGAGCGCGAGGGCATCGTCGCCGACACGCTCGATCGCTTTGGCATCGTGGCCAAGAAAGATTTGTTTCCCAGCCAGTTGTCCGGCGGCCAACAACAACTGGTGGCCGTGGCGCGGGCAATCGTCGCGAAGCCGTCGTTGATCCTGGCGGACGAGCCGACCGGCAATCTGCATTCGGACCAGGGCCGCGAGATCATGGAACTGTTCAAGAAGCTGAATGGCGCCGGGACGACCATCGTCCAAGTCACCCATTCCGAAACCAACGCCGCCTGCGGTCATCGCGTCATCCGGCTGCGGGACGGTTGGCTGGTCAAAGAGTGACGAATGGGTCGGGGCGATGTCGAAAGAGCGGAAAATCATTGAAACTCCCAAGGGAAACTCAGTGTCATGAAGGAACGACGTTTGTTTGACGAATCGAAACAAATAAAGCAATCTCCACCCCCAATGCAACTCATACGAAGTCTATTTGTGTCGCTGCTCATCATTGGAACCGCTCCAGGCGCTGAATCGGAATCCTCCGCCCGACGCGTGGTGACACTGGAGGATTGCATTCAGGAGGCGCTCCAGCACAACCTGGGACTGCAAATCGCCCGCTACGGTCCGCAAATCTCCCGATACAATCTCAACGCAGCCTATGGACCTTACGACCCGGCCTTTTCCCTGTCCGGCGAGCATGATTACAGCCTGTCGCCCGGAGGCCTCGACGCGCAAAGCCGGCCTTTTTCGGGAACCGAGACCGAGAGCGACCGGTTCAGCACCGGGCTTCGAGGGCTGCTGCCCTGGGGTCTGACGATTGATCTGGGGGGAAGCCTGACGGACAAGTCCGGCACCTCTCCCGGCTTCGCGCCGGATTTCAGTCAACCCCCGTCAATCACCTATGTCACCAACATCAACCTCAACGGCAACGAGCAGATCATTTTTGCCACCACCAATTATCCCTCGCTCCAGATACGGACTCCGTTCGAGAATACTTCGGGCAACCTCGGCTTTCTGCAATTGCGCCAGCCGGTGCTGAAGAATTCCTGGATCGATTCCACGCGCCTGACCATCTCGATCGACAAGAGGAACCTTAAAATCTCCGAGTTGAGCCTCCGTTCTTCGATCATGACCACGGTCACGGACGTGGAGAAGGCCTATTACAACCTCATTTTTGCCGTCGAATTTGTGAAGGTACAACAGAAGGCGCTCGAACTGGCCGAGCGCCTTCTGGCCGAGAACAAGAAAAAAGTGGAGGTCGGCGCGATGGCGCCGCTGGATGAAAAGCAGGCTGAGGCGCAGGTGGCCCAGAGTCGGGCGGATTTGCTGTCCGCGCAGAACTATTTGTCGATTCAGGAGAACATACTCAAAACCCTGATCACCGATGACTACAAAACCATTCACGACACGGATGTTATTCCGGCCGAGTCTCTGATGGCCGTTCCCCAGTCCTTTAACGTACAGGAGAGTTGGGCAAAGGGCCTCAGCATGCGGCCCGACGTGCTGCAGATGAGACTGAACCTGGAAAAACAAGGTTATGTCGTGCGGTTCCAGAAGAACCAGTTGTTCCCACAGTTGGACCTGATCGGCACCTACGGTTACAGCGCCTCCGGCAAGGAATACAGCGGCGCCTTCGACCAGTTCCAGCGCGGTGACAGTCCCTTTTATTCGGCCGGTGCGGAGGTGACGATTCCGTTGGGCAACCTCAGCGCGCGCAACACTTACAAGGCCGCCAAGGCTACCAAGGAACAGCTGGCCCTGCAGGTCAAAGCACTGGAACAGGACGCCATGGTGCGGATCGACAACGCGGTGAAGCAGGCGCAAAGCGACTTCGAGCGCGTGGCGGCCACGCGCCAGGCCAGTCTTTATCAGGAGGCGGCTTTGGACGCGGAGCAAAAGAAGCTCGAAAACGGCAAGAGCACCAGTTTCTTCGTGCTGCAAATCCAGCGCGACCTGACCAGTGCCCGCTCCCAGGAAATCCGCGCGCTGGCCGACTACAACAATTCCCTGGCGCAGCTCGCTCTGGAGGAGGGCTTCACGCTGGAGCGCCGGCACCTGAGCCTGGAAATGAAATGATCGTTGGTCTGCGGCCCCTTGTTTCAGGAAGGAACGGTCCGAAAACTATCCAAAGAGATTATCCGTGCTTTCGGCAAAGTCGCCCAATAAATCCTCCAGCACCTCTCCTTTGATGGGCAGATATCTTCCGGTCGCCGTCGCGCGAGCCTCGCCGCGTGAGTTCTGCAATTCCGCTTTGGCTTCGAACAATTTGTTGCGGCGATTTGCGGCCAGTTCCGCAATAACCGTCAGTTCCTCGTTGGGCCGTGCCGGATGTATGAAACGCACACTCAACTCGGCGCAGTAGGAAAACCGCTTGGTTCGCACGCCGATCACCCAGACCATCGCTTCGTCCAGCACGGTTGCGATCAGCCCTCCGTGGACGGTCTCTCTGAAGCCGACGTGCTCGGGCCGCGGCGCGAAGTGAGCCCGCACGATCCGGCCGTCGGTTTCGAAATCCAGTTTCAGCCCCAGCGGATTGTTCAGGCCGCACACGAAGCACGATCTGGTGTGAGGCAGTTTCAACATGCGCCCGATGGTCGAAGGTCGAACCTTGCGAGTCGAGCGCGAAAAACACCGCGCGGTGAGGAACCTCTATGAACCCGGTGGGGCGAGACTCCGTCGAGCCCTGATCTCCAAGGGACAGAAATCAGGGCTCGACGGAGTCTCGCCCCACCATTCATGGTCCCAATGCGCGGTGGCAAAACCGTGGAGGCTTTCCATGTACTGTGCGGTCGTAGGGCAGCCATCCTGGCTGCCGGTTCTGCGGGCATCCTTGCCCGCAGAAAACTTGAGCGGCAGGGATGCCGCCCGAACCGGTAGGCGAGACGCCTGCCCTACGTTGTCAAGGTCGCGATCCATGGCCCCGATTCACGTCCAAATTTTGGAGGTGTTCCCCCTCCAAGAACTGTCTACGTGGCCGCGGACGTCAGTCCGCGCACTCTCAAATCAGTCAGCGGCGGCGAGCAACTTTTCGTGATTGACGCTTGCGTCGTTGTCACTTTGGATTACATCGAAAGAGCGCTCGTTATGTTGCGGTATCACAAGCTCCTCAAGCTCGTGCTCGAACAAGGGAAGTTCAAAGCCGACCGCACCGGCACGGGCACGCACGCGGTCTTTGGCGCTCAGGCGCGCTTCCCGCTTTCCGACGGTTTCCCGTTGCTCACGACCAAGAAACTGCACGTCAAATCCATCATCTATGAACTGCTCTGGTTCCTGCGCGGCGACACCAACGTCAAATACCTGAACGAACACGGCGTGACGATCTGGGACGAGTGGGCGGACAAGGACGGCAACCTGGGCCGCGTCTATGGCGCGCAATGGTGCGATTGGCGGACCGCCGACGGTCGTTCCATCAACCAGATCGACCAAGCCATTGAGCGGATCAAAAAGAATCCTGACAGCCGGCGGCACATCGTCACGGCGTGGAATCCCGGCGAACTTGAGCAAATGGCGTTGCCGCCGTGCCACGCGCTGTTCCAGTTCTTCGCGCAGGGGGGCGAACTGAGTTGCCAGCTTTACCAACGCAGCGCGGATTTGTTTCTCGGCGTGCCGTTCAACATCGCCTCGTATGCGTTGTTGACGCTGATGGTCGCGCAGGTTTGCGATTTGAAACCCGGCACGTTCGTGCACACCTTCGGCGACCTGCACCTTTACGCGAACCACCTTGAGCAGGCGAAGCTGCAACTCACGCGCGAGCCGCGCCCCTTGCCCCAAATGAAACTCAACCCCGCGGTGAAGAGCATCCGCGATTTCAAATACGAGGATTTCGAACTGGTCGGCTATGATCCGCACCCGGCCATCAAAGCGCCGATCGCGGTGTGACTGTGATCATGCGTGTAAAGGCCATCGCAGCGTAAAGAAACTTGTTTTTCCACCAAGATTCAATATCCTAGTTAACAGGTTTGCGTATAGCAGAAGCACATGCGACCTAAACTAGACTAAACCATCACGAAGTGAAGTTGGATCAGGTCAGGCAACGAACGGAGAACGGTTTCAAACCGTTTGTACTCCAGCTTTCAGACGATCGTCGCGTGCCTGTGCCCCATCCCGATTTTGTGGCCTTTGGGCGTAATGTTATCGTCGTTGTAGGCAAAAATGACCGGGTCATTACCATTGACCCCCTTCATATTGTTTCAATTGAAGAAAGCCGTTAGCCAGCGCTAGTCACAAGAAATAGACGACAACTGAAAAAAGCTGGAATCGGCCGACGTCCTTATCGAAAGGCTATTTCCAAAGTAAGCTACAAGGCCTAGAGACCTTGGGCGAAGTCGTCGCTTACATCGCCAGAAATAACCCTTCTGCTGCCCGCAAAACAGGTGAATCTATTTTGAAGAAGGTCCTCGTTTTAGGCCGGTTTCCACGGATCGGCAAAGTTTTTCCTGAGCTCGCTCGCGAAGATGTAAGTGAGATTCCTGTTCGTCCCTATCGCATTATTCATCACGTCCAGGATAACAAACACTGTGTCACCATTCTGACGGTATGGCACGGCGCGAGGATAGAGCCGAAATTGTGATGAACCATTTCAAAGCCATCGCGGCGATGTCGGAAAACCGTGTCATCGGCGCGGGAAACAGAATTCCCTGGCACTTGCCGGAGGATTTCAAGTGGTTCAAGAAAAGGACCAAAGGCAGTGTCGTCATCATGGGACGAAAAACTTTCGAGAGTCTTGGCAAACCGCTGCCCAATCGGATCAACATCGTGCTCAGTCGGCATCCGGGACTCCTGAAGCGGCAATTCCCCGATCTTTTTGGTGAGGCGTGGATTGCACGCGGCAAGACAGCGGTTCCGTTTCCCTACCAGTTTGAACTTCCCAGAATTGGCGGCGTGACCGCAATCGACCTGCGAATCATTAAAAACTTTTTGAAGCTCAGCCCGATGGATTCGCCCCTGGACTATTTTATTTGTGGCGGCGCGCAAATCTACGAACAAGCCTTGCCGCTTTGTTCCGACCTTTACCTCACGCTGGTGAAACGAGTCGTCGAGGGCGACAGGTTCTTTCCGCCGTTCGAGGACCGGTTTGAGGTCGTTGAAGAAATTCTGGATCGGCCGGAATTCAGAATCCTCCATTACCGCAACCGCGCGCTCCAAAAATAGACACGAACTTCACGAATTGACACGAATTCGCCTTTCCAGGACTGGACGTAAGTCCCCATGAAACAATTCCACACACCAAAGGGCGTGAAAATTCCGAGAACTGTGCGTGCTTTCCCCCTCTCCTGGGGGAGAGGGCCGGGGTGAGGGCAAGCGTCTCCTCCAATTCCATTTTCGGAGTAGGACCATTGGATTGGCGTCTTCCGCCGGACGAAGTTCTTTTCCGGGAAGTTTTTTCAATTTGTGTCAATCCGTGGAATTCGTGTCGTTGAAACTTTGAACTTTGAACTTTGAACTTTGAACCGTAGCCTCCGGGCGCGATGTCGCAGATGTTGAAATCCTCGGGCGCGCTCGCTACGGCCACTCTCACCAGTCGCGTGCTCGGTCTTCTACGGGAGATGGTTTACGCCGCGTTCATGGGCAACACCTGGGTGGCCAGCGCGTTCACGCTCGCTTTTCAGGTGCCGAACCTGTTTCGCCGCCTGCTCGGCGAAGGGGCGCTCACCGCCGCGTTCATCCCGATCTTCAAACAGAAGGAGATCAAGGAAGGTGAGCAGGAAATGTGGCGCACGGCCAACGCGGTGATTTCCGGACTGGTGGTCGCCGCCGCGATTGTGAGCGCGCTGGCGATTCTGGCGATATCCATGGCGCTGGCCCTTGAAACGTTGGATGCCGAGACGCGCCTCATGCTGCGACTGCTCCGCGTCATGTTTCCCTACATGCTGCTGGTCTGTCTGGCGGCGGCATTGGTCGGCATGGCCAATGCCCGCGGCCATTTTTTCGTGCCGGCGCTGGGCGCGGCGATGCTCAATGTGGTGATGATTTTCAGCGTCTTGTTCCTGGCGCCGGGCCTGGGTGACAAACTGGAAGAGCAGATTTTTGGCCTTGCCTTCGGCGTGCTCGCGGCGGGCGTCGCTCAAGCCGCTTTCCAACTGCCCAGTCTTTATCGCGAAGGATACCGCTACCAATGGGTCTCGCCCTTGCGTGATGTCACCGTCCGTGAGGTCATGCGCAAGATGCTGCCCGGCTCCATCGGCGTCGCCGCTTTTCAAATCAATGTTCTCATCACTCAATGCTTTTCGTTCTGGTTCGATCCGTCGATCGTGTCCACCTTTAATTACTCGGTCCGCCTGATGGAACTGCCCCAGGGGATGTTCGGGATTTCGCTCGCGACTTATCTGTTGCCGACTCTCTCCGGCCTGGCGGCGGAGAAAAAATATCCGGAATTTCGTGAGACACTGCGACAAGGACTGGGCTACCTGGCGTTCCTGAACCTGATTGCCGCTGCGATGGCATTGGTATTGGCCGAACCGATCGTGCGGCTGTTGTTCGAGCGCGGCAAATTCGATGCCGAAGCCACCCAACGTGTCGCATTGGCGCTGGCCTGTCTGGCTCCGGGCCTGTTGTTGTTTTCGACCGTGAATATTCTGGCGCGCGCCTTTTACGCGCTGAACGACATCAAGACACCGATGAAGATCAGTCTGGTTTGTTTGGGATTGAACCTGGTCTTCGCTCTATGGCTGGTGCGACGGTATCGCGAGGCGGGACTGGGCGTGGCCAACACCATGAGCGCGGCGTTCAACGTCTGGCTGCTGTTCTACGCGCTTCGCCGAAAACTCGCGCGGCTTGAACTCGCGGGTTTGAAGCAGGCCGTTTTCCCCGCGGTGGCCGCCGCCGTGCTGGCCGGGGAAAGCGCCTTCCTGCTCGGCTTGGTTTGGAACGAAAAGATCGGACACGCCGGGTTGCTCCAAAAACTCGGCGCGGTGTTCATGCCAATGGCCCTGGCGTGCTTGCTTTACTGGGGCCTGACCCTGTGGCTGAAGGTGCCCGCCGCGCACGATATTCTTGTGCTGGTGCGAAGAAAGTTCGGGCCATGGCGCCGATAGTCTTCCGGGTGGCGCGAGACTCCGCGGAGCCCTAATTTTCTGTCGTTGGGAGAGATCAGGGCTCGACGGAGTCTCGCCCCACCGAAGATTCAAACTGGTCCACTGACGCGAGGGGGTAGTGTCCTGATTTGGCGGCGGCGGTGCTGCGGCACCGCCGTGCGCCGCGGCAGCGGCGCACCCACCTTAGGCAGATTAAGACACTGCCGCCAGGGGACCGCCCTTGACACCCCCTCGTTCACTGATAAGCTCTCGCACTCCGTGAAAAACGGTCGGCCTGGCGCGCATTTTTCGTGTCCGGATAAGGCGGTTTCGGCCATACGGATTTGAACTGAATCAGCGCATGAAACGTCAATATCAGCCGTCGAAGATTCGCCGCAAACGGCAGCACGGTTTCTTAAGCCGCAGTTCCACGCGGAGCGGGCGGGCCATTTTGCGGAACCGCCGTCGCCGCGGCCGCAAGCGCCTCACGCCGGTCTGATTTTTCTATGGCCGCCGAACGGCCTTCGCTGCGATTGCCCCGGTCCAGGCGGCTGAAGAGCGGGCGGGACTTTGCGGAGGTCAGGCGGCAGGGCCAGCGGCTGGCTGCGGGTTGCCTGATTGCTGTCGCGCGTCGGCGTCATCACCAGTCGCAAACTCGGACCCGCCGTGGTGCGCAGTCGCGCGCGACGGTTGCTCCGAGAGACGTTTCGGCTGCACCAACAGGACTTGCGGCGACCGGTGACGATGGTCCTGGTGGCGCGATCGTCCATCGTCGGCCGGGGCCTGGCCGGAGTGGAACGCGATTTCTTGTGGGCGATGCGGCGGGCCGAAATGCTGAAAGAGCAGTGAATCCGACTCAATTCATTTTGATTTCCGCGGTGCGGGTGTATCGCTGCGTGCTTTCGCCGGCGAAGACGGTTTTATTTGGTCCGATGGGGCGATGCCGCTTCACCCCGAGCTGCTCGCAATATGCGCTCGAAGCGATTCAACGGCACGGGGCGCTGCGTGGAGGCTGGCTGTCGGTGCGACGGATTTGTCGCTGCCATCCGGGAGGCGACGGCGGCGCTGATCCGGTGCCCCTGGAGATTTCCAGGTTTCAGGTTTCAGGTTTCAGGTTTCAGGTTTCGTTTCGTGGCGGTTGGCGAAAGGAACCGGCGCGGCGCGTCCCCGACCCGACGCTCAACCCCGACCGCTGAGTTTTTGCCGAATGGACCGCAAATCAATCATCGTCCTGGTCGTTTCGCTGTTTCTGATGGTCGGCTGGTATTGGCTGGTGAATCGGCTTTATCCGCCGCAACCGAGGCCGCAACAGACCAATTCTGTCGTCAGCGCAACCAACCCGGTTTTCCCGGGCACGAATTCGCCCATGACCCTCTCCGGGATCTCAACCTCGGGTCTGTCGACGGGCGCGCTGGTCCAGTCGGATACGCCCGAGCAACTGGTGGTGGTGGAAAATGACGATATCCGCTGCACCTTCACGTCGCACGGCGGCGCGTTGAAGCTGGCCGAACTGAAAAAGTATCCGGAGTCCATCGCCTGCCACAGCAAGAATGGGTTTTCAACCAACAAAGTTGCCACCCTCAACGCCAGGGCGCCGATACCCGCGTTCGTGTTGCTCGGCAGCGAGGCGCTCCAAGGCGATGGCAATTTCACTCTGACGAAAACGGACGGGGGCATCCGCGCTGAAAAGACGTTGCCGGGCGGGGTGCGTCTCGTGAAGGAGTTTCAACTCGGCACCAACTATCTTTTCACAGCTCTCGTCCGCCTGCAGAATGCCAGCGGTCAGTCGGTCAGGTTACCGCGTCAGGAAATGGTGATAGGAACCGCCACGCCATTGGACTTGCACGACAACACCATGACGATGGGCTTACAATGGTATAACGGCGCGAAGGTGGAGTTGATTGGCGAGGCGTGGTTTGCAAGTCGGGGAGGCTGTGTCAGCAGAGAACCACGAACCGAGTTCCTGGCCGGCAACAGCAACGTGTTTTGGGCCTCGGTGCAAAACCGGTTCTTCACCATGATCGCAATTCCGCCCACGAACGCCCCCGCGCCCCAACTGTTGGCGCGTCGCATCGCTTTGTCACCTTCGAGCGCAGCGGAGATTGCCGCCGATCCCAAGGCGATTACAAACCAGTTTGGACTCCAGACCGCTTTTCTGTTTCCGGAGCTGACTTTGGCTCCGGACCAGACCGTTGAACGCCGCTTCGAGGTGTTCGCCGGACCCAAGGAATATAGAACCCTGGATCGCCTTGCCGCAAAGTTTGGCAACAACGTGGACCAGGTGATGGGTTTCGATGTCGGCTTCGGCGGACGCTTCGTCGGCTTCTTTGCCAAGGCGCTTTTACTCTCTATGAACGGGCTCCATACACTAAAGGTCCCTTACAGCCTCGCCATCATCGTCATCACCGTCATCATTAAGCTGGTTTTCTGGCCGCTCACTCAGGCGAGCACACGTTCCATGAAGCGAATGCAGGCGTTGCAGCCGCAGGTCAAAGCGATTCAGGAAAAGTACAAAGACGACGCGATGAAGATGCAGAAAAAGATGGGCGAGCTTTGGAGGGAACACAAAGTCAATCCAGCCATGGGCTGCCTGCCGATGCTGATTCAGATCCCGATTTTTATTGGCTTCTACACGATGCTTCGCAGCGCCATCGAACTGCGCGGCGCGAGTTTTTTGTGGATTTGCGATTTGTCTCAGGCAGACACGGTTTTTATCATACCCGGTCTGGGATTCATCCCCTTTCTGGGCATACCTGCAGTCGGCTTTCCGATGAATCCACTGCCGCTGATCATGGTTGCGACTCAGCTCTGGCAAACTCGCCTGACTCCAATGTCCCCCGGTGTTGACCCCATGCAGCAGAAAATGATGCAATACATGCCGGTCATCTTTCTATTCTTTATGTACAATTTGTCCTCCGGCTTGACGCTTTACTGGACGGTGTCAAACCTGCTAACCATTGCTCAGATGAAGGTGACCAAGGCCAACGACCCGGCCGCCGGCGGCAGCAGGAACTCCACCCCGCTGAAGTCTGTCGCGCCGCCACCCGCGCCAAAAAAGAGAAGCAAATAATGCGTCGCTGCCGGTTCGGAATTCACCAATCGATTTATGCACGCCCAAGCCAAAACCACCCTGGAACAACTGCTCCACCAACTCGGTTTTGCCAACGTCGCCGTCGAAGAACACCACCTGGAGGAGGGTTTGTTGCTCGAAGTGAAGAGCGATGACTCCGGACGGTTGATCGGTCGCCAGGGCCAGACGCTCAGCGAATTGCAATACATCCT
Source organism: Verrucomicrobiota bacterium (assembly GCA_003219675.1). GTDB lineage: Bacteria > Verrucomicrobiota > Verrucomicrobiia > Limisphaerales > AV2 > AV2. The sequence goes on along the minus strand of QHPW01000085.1, from coordinate 14,493 downwards.
CAACCGGCTTCTGTTTCACCAGGACCAGGCGGCGCCCAAAGTCATGGTGGACGTGGCGGGGTACCGCTCTTCGGCCCGCGAGGCGCTGGTGAAAAAAGCCAGGGAAGCCGCTGAAAAAGTGCGACGCTGGGGCGACATTGTGGAACTGGAACCGATGAACGCCTTTGACCGCCGCATCGTCCACAACGCGCTCAAGGACGATCCATCGGTCGAAACCCACAGCGTCGAAGTCGAAGGCACGACCAGGAAGGCGATCCTCTTGCGTCCGAAACATTGAACTGCGTTCGCGCGTGAGCTTGGCAAAGGCTTTGACTGAAATCCGAATGACGAATGACCAATGACGAAAGAGATTCCAAATCCGAATGACAAAGGACAAATGACGAAAGTGCAGCTCCGCCCGCCTGGGCACACTGCGCCCGGACTTGCCGGCTACAGACCTTCGATCCCCTTGAGATACGCGAGAATCAACTCCGGCAGCTCCCGGCTGTAGCCGCCTTCCAAAATGCTGAACGCCGGGACGCTCAGACCGCGAATCGATTGTCCCAGCCAGTAAAAATCCTCCGCCTCCAGGGTTTCCTGCGCGATAGGGTCGCGCGCATACGCGTCGAAGCCGGCGGACACGGCCACCAGAGTGGGGTTGGCCTTCTTTAGTTCCTCCAGCGCTCGGGCCAGCACTTTGCGGTATTGCTCGCGCGGCGTCCCGGGAGCGACGGGATAGTTGAAGCAATTGTCACCCACGTTGCTCGTGCCGGTGCCCGGATAACAGGGATGCTGGTGAATGGAGAAAAAGACCGTCTGCGGTCGGTCGCGCAGGATGGCCTCGGTGCCGTTGCCGTGGTGAACGTCGAAATCGAACACGGCAATCTTCTTCGTGCCGGTCGCAAGCGCTTCGAGCGCGGCGATCGCGATGGAGCTGAGGTAGCAAAAGCCCATCGCGTGGTCACGCGTCGCGTGATGGCCCGGCGGACGCATCAGACTGAAGGCGGTTTCTCCGAGGCGCGCGAGATTCAACGCCTGTAATGCGCCGCCCACGCTGCGACGGGCGTGCTCGAAGATGTCCGGATGCGCCGGGGTGTCGCCGTCGAAGCCGCCCGCGGGCGCTTTCACCTGAGCGATATGCTCCTTGGTGTGGGCGCGCTCGATGATTTTTTCGCCCACCGGCAGCGGCTCGGCCCAGGTGAACTTGAGTTCACTCTGGCTCTTGAGCTGTTCGACCGTTCGGCTGACGCGCGACGGTTTTTCCGGGTGACCGGGCGACGAATACGCGGTGCAACGGCTGTCGGTGATGATCTTCATGCAGTTCTGGGGGCACTCTAAACGAAGTCCTGCGCCCTGGAAAGATCGGAAGTGGTTTCATGGTATCCGTGGGGGCGGTGGCGGGCGTATTCGCGAGCCGCGTTGCCGAGGGTAGGGCGCGTCACTCCCTGCGCGCCGCAGACCCGATCCCGTTCGCCGAGTAGCGCGCACGGAGTGACGCGCTAGTTCTCTGGCGGGCCGGCTCGATCGGCGGAATCGGTCGGACTCAACACGTCGCTGAACAACGGGAGCAGATGAGGTGGGATCTTGTCGTGAATTTCGGCAATCGTCATGGGCCCGGACAATCCCCAGCTTCCGAACTGGATGTTGATGTCGTAAGTGCCGTTGGGATGGCGGGTCACGGAAATGACCGGCGGCTTTGCGCCGAAAAAGCTGAATAGATCGTTGAGCCGGCGTTCCGATAGCTGCATCAGCAGATTGGCGCGCTGCTCGCCAAGTTCGTTCCGCAGCGCAGTCTCAAATTGTTGCTTGAAACGCGCACCCTCCTCAGGCATGGGCGTGATCCGCAACGTCACGTTTAGGCCGTCGCCGTCGATGCCAGGCACTGATTGGGCCACGCGCTCTGCGTTGGCCGCTTCAAGCACGCGGTATTCGGCGAGCAGACGAGGGAGCGTCGTATTCAATGTGCGCTGCTGAATTTCTGTCGCCGTCAGAACGGCGGCAACTTCGCCGCGCAACTCACCTTTGTCGTTGAACGCGCTCAGCTGCACTTTCGGTAACTTTTCTTTGTGCAGCCAGACATAAGGTGATTCGGCGTTCCAAGCCGGTAACGTGGCCGGCGGGTCCGCCCAACGGCTCTCCGGATCAACTTGCTCCAGTTCCTGCTCCGCCTTCGCCACGGCTGCCAGCGTCCCGGCTCGATTCGTCTGTTGCGCGCGCAATTCACGGCGGACAGATTCCAGCGCCGCAGTGGCCGTCGCGATTCGTTCGTCGAGCTGAGCGCGTTGCGCCTCGGCTGCCGCCAGGTCGAGCCGGGCTTGAGCAAGTTTGCATTGCTGCGGAATCCACATCGTCAGCGCGGCGAGCAGCACCAGCAGAATCAATGTTGTCTTGTGGACGCGCATTGCTGAGAGATTCACGGGCGAGACGCCCGTGCCACTACCGGAGGACGAGTCAACGTTGTCTGGCGGGAAAACCGGGCTTTCATTTCTGCGTGTTGGCGTTCTTGGGCGGCTGGCTCTGCGCCAGCGCGATCCAATCCTGAAGATGCGCGCGGAACATATCGGGAATCTCGTCGAGCGAGATCGGACCTCCCATTCCACTTCGTTTATCGAGTGACGTCAGGCTCCAGGACAACGAGGGATCGCCCGGTTTGGGTTGATAAAAGCGCATCCGGTAACCGAAACTGTGGACTGCCGCTCCCGAATTGCTTCCTTCGCGCTCATCATCAACCGGCATCCACCCGTGCAAAGCACTTCTCCAAAGTTGAAACCGCTCGGCTCCGATCCCCGCTTCCAGTTCACTAAACAAAGTCTGACGGAATTCTCTCAACTGCTCCCTCACACTCGGCACTTCAAACACGCGCGTCTCTTCTGGCTCGTGTCCCTGCAAGTCCTCTTCCCCTGGCTCGACGCGGCGCATCCCCTGCGCCTGCGCGGCCTGGTAGTTGGACAGGAAGCGATCAATGGCCCATTGCGTTTGCCACGCTTCGTCGTCCGTCATCTGCAATACTTCCTTGATCTGCTCGCTCAACTGGCCGCGTCGGTTGGCCGTCGCGTGAACGTCAAGTTGATCCAGAAGCGTCTTTGGCACGCGCGCCAGCGGCGAGGTGTCGTCCCACCGATAAACCGGGCGCGGCGCCTGGTGGTCGCGTTGCGCGGTCAACGCCGCGAGTCGCGCCACATTGTTCGAGTTGCCCGCTTGCGCGCGAAGCAACGCGTCACGCGCGCGTTGAACTTGCGCCTCCTGTTCTGTCGCGCTGCGGCTCGCCGACTTGATTTGCGAAGTGACATCGTCCACTTGCCGGGCGACGCGCGCGTTCGCGTGCCATTGCCAGGCAAGCGGCGTCGCGGCGACCATCGCGCAAAGGACAGCCGTTTGCGTTTTGGTGAGTGCCATAAGTTTGAACAAGACAAGTCCAGTCGTCGCGGCGCCCGCGGCAAGACCCGCGTTTGCTGCGGAAGCCGCGAGTCCGGCGGGAAGCGCTAGTGTGGTGCCCGCCAGCAAGGCGGCGCAGCCCGCGCCCGCCGGAACCGCGAAGCCGCGTTGACGGAAGAAGCCCGCAAGCCGGTCGAGCGCGCGGGAGACGCGTTTGCGGGCCGCATCTTCGTCCACGCCCAATGCCGCCCCCACATCGCGCAAGCTGCGTTCCTCCAGAAAACGCAGCACCAGCGCGAGACGGTCGCCGGCGCGCAGGTTCAAAAGACCTTCGTCGAGCAGCGGAACCAGGGGGTCGAGTGGCGACGTGCCATCGCGTTCCAGCGCGGCGATTTCCGCGGCCATTTCCTCACGCCGGTCTCGACGAAGTTCTGAGCGAATGCGCGCCTTTGCTTCGAGGATCGCGGTGCGGTGCAGCCAGCCGGCGAGCGTCTCGAGGCCCGCCAGCCGCGGCGCCTTTCGGGCGAGCGCGATGAAAACATTTTGCGTAATCTCCTCGGCCAATCCAGCGTCGCCGACCTGCCGGAACGCCGTCGCGTAAACCAGATGAACGTGTCGCGTCACGAGCGCGCGAAAGGCGGTTTCCGAGCCTCGCGCGGTGTACGCGGTTACCAGCTCACGATCAGGCGATGCAGCCGTCATGCACACAATAGACTGCCGCAAGCGGCGACAATCGGACAGTCACTAATTCAAGCCGCAAGACAGCACACAGAATCCGGAGCCACAAAAAGGCACAAGAAGCGCAAAAACTGAATTTTTGCGTCTTTTGCGCTTTTTTGTGGCTGCCAGACCGCGTTCGGGCATTGCCAAAGCCGTGTTCCCTGTTAGGATGCGGCCACCGTTGAGGCGCGTCCTCCGGTGTTGCCGATGGCCGAATATAAAGTCCAGTTCGAGGTCTTCGAAGGCCCGCTCGACCTGCTCCTTTACCTGGTGAAAAAGGAGGAGGTGGACATTTACCAGGTGAACCTGACAAAGATCGCCACGCAGTTCATCGAGTACATCGAGCTGATGCGGGAGCTGGACCTTGAAGTCGCCGGCGAGTTTCTCGTGATGGCCTCGACGCTCATGTATATCAAAAGCCGCGAGTTGCTTCCGGCGGACCAGCAGGTGCAGGCGGAAGGGGAGGAGGACGAGGAAGACCCGCGCTGGGAACTGATCCGGCAGCTGGTGGAATACAAAAAATTCAAAGACGCCGCCACACACTTGCAGCAGCGCGAAGCCGAACAGGAAAACATTTTCCCGCGCCTTCCCGGCCGGCTGGAATTTGAATCAACAACTCCGCCACCGCGCCCCGAAGTTTCGCTGTTCGACCTCATCAACGCGGTCAGCAATGTGCTCAAACGCTTTCAACAACGCGAAGGCGCGCGGGACATTTTTGAAGACAAATGGACGGTCAGCGAAAAAATCGAGTTGCTGGGGCGAACGATTGCAGAAAGGCCGGCATTGAAATTTTCCGAGTTGTTCGAGCAGACCACCAGCCGCTCGGAAGTCGTCGTGACTTTTCTGGCGTTGCTCGAATTGATCCGATTGAAGCAGGTCGTCGTTTCCCAGCCTGCGCCGTTCAGCGAAATCGAAATTCGCCGCGCCCCGTCCGCCATCGCTGCGAGCCCGGCGCCGGCGCCTGAACCGGCCGCGCCGGTCGCCAGGTCACAGCCCGTAATCCATCCTCCGCACGCGTAGATGCCCGCCAAACTCAAATCCACCTCGCACATCCGACGGTTCATTCCTCGCGCGGCCCGGCCCATGAACCCTGCCTCCTCATCCCGTCCTTCTCCGCCTATCGGGGAGAAGGTGCCCGAAGGGCGGTTAAGGGGGATTCCGAGCGGTTCATGGCTTCGATTCACGTCCGAATTCTGGAGGTGTTCCCTTTCCATGAACCGAGGTGGGGCGAGACTCCGTCGAGCCCTGATTTTCTGTCTTTCGGAGATCAGGGCTCGACGGAGTCTCGCCCCACCGTTCATGGTGCCAATGCCCGACGAAAAAGTCGTGGAGTGCTTTCCATGAACCACACCCGCTCATGCTGCCCTTGTACCCAAGGGCTGGAGTGTCCGTTTAGTGCACCCTTGGACGTAGCGCTACCGCGCGGTGTCGCCACGCCAAACAGGTATCTGGGGGAGAAGGTGCGGTTGAGGGGCCGCGGTTCATCGTCCCCGGGGCGCGAGCGGTCCACAGCCGGGTCACCGTTGTCATCCTTTGTCGCATGGAATTGAAATTCATTCTGGAAGCCGTTCTCTTTTCCGCGCAAAAGCCACTCAGCCCGGCCGAACTGCGCGAGGTGCTCGCGGAGGCTGCCGAACACGCCCAGGAGGAAACCGCGCGGGCGTTCCGGAAAGCAAAGCCGGATGATTTGAACGCCGCGCTCGAACAACTGGCCAGGGATCATGAACAGGCCCAACGCAGCTATCGGCTCGTCTGTGTGGCCGGGGCCTGGCAATTCGTCAGCCACCCGGAGTACGCCCCCTGGCTCAAGGCGTTGGTCGGCGAGAAACTCCGGCCCTCGCGTTTGTCCCAACCCGCGCTCGAAACGCTCGCCATCATCGCTTATCGCCAGCCGTTGACCCGCGCTGAGATTGAGCAGATCCGCGGCGTGTCAGTCGACGGAGTGATGCAAACGCTGCTGGAACGTGGGCTGGTCGAACAAGTGGGTCGCGCCGAGGTGGCGGGCCGCCCGATGACTTATGGCACCACGCCGCTTTTCCTCGAATACTTCGGCCTGCGCAGTCTTGAGGATTTGCCGGCAGCGGATGAACTGCGTCGCATTCCAGCTCAAAAAGCGGAATCCTTGCTGACGGTCGAGCCCGGCCTGGCCACCGCACCACCCGAGCAGTTGAGTCTGGACGCCGCCAATGACGGCAAAGCCGGAGGCGCGGGACAGAAGCCGCAGGGCGAGGGCCGGAGGTCTGAAACCGGCGAGCAAAAGACCGCGCCGGACGCGGCGCCGGGCGACAATGCATTCCGCACTCCGCGGGCCGGACTCCGCGCCTCATGAACATCCCCGAGCACCGCAAGGCGATCGACAAGCTGGATGCGAAGATCGTCAAACTGCTGAACGAGCGCACCCGGCACGTCCTGGAAATCGGCGCCATCAAACTCAAGGCCGGCGAGGAGATCTACGCGCCGCATCGCGAGTTGACCGTGCTCCAGCGCGTCTGCCGTCTGAGTAAAGGACCGATTACGGACGATTCCCTGCGCGCGATTTACCGTGAAATCATGTCCAGTGCGTTGTCGCTCCAAAAAACCATGCGCATCGCCTACCTCGGGCCGGAGGCCACCTTCACACACCAGGCCGCGATTCGTCGATTCGGCTCCAGCCTGCTTTACTATTCGCACAAGACCATCACAGACGTGTTCAATGAGGTCAGCAAAAACCGGGCGGACTACGGCGTGGTGCCGATTGAGAACTCGACCGAAGGCGTCGTGACCCACACCCTCGACATGTTCGTCGACAGCGACCTGAAGATTGTGTCGCAAATCGTGTTGCGGGTTCAGCACTGCCTGCTCAGCCTGGGGCGAAAAGGCCAGGTCAGGAAACTGTTCGCCCATCCGCAGGCGTTGGGCCAATGCCGCGCCTGGGTGCAGAACAATCTGCCGCGAGTGGAAATCATCGAGACCTCCTCAAACGCCCGCTCCGCAGAATTGTCCGCGAAGGAAAAGGATTCTGCCGCCATCGCGGGCCAGCTCGCCGCCGAAAAATACCGGCTGCGCGTGCTGGAATATGACATCCAGGACAACGCCGCGAACGCGACGCGCTTTCTTGTGCTGGGCCGCCACTGCAGTCCGCCCACCGGCCACGACCGCACCAGTCTGATGATCAGCCTGGTGGACAAGGTGGGGGCATTGACAAAAATCGAATCGCGCCCCAGCAAGCGGAAGGCGTGGGAATACTTCTTCTTCATCGACTGCGACGGCCATGTCAGCGACCCGAAGCTCGCCAAAGCCATCGCCGAGTTGGAACTGGAATGCAGTTTCGTCAAGGTGCTCGGCTCGTATCCCAATGCTGAGTAGATGACTCTCTCCCCCCAGGGAGAGGGAACAGCCTTGCGGTCTTTTGAGAGCCTGGACGCTTCTCATGTCATTTCAGCCTCCCGATCCTTCGCCGGAGAAAGCCGCACGACAACCCGACGCGTCCGTATCGCCAAAACGCGGCCAACGATTCTCCCTCTCTTGGGGGCCGGAAGATCGGGAGAAGGGGATGGTTCATGGGGCCATGCGTTTTGCAAAAGCGAAAGGCCGGAACCGCCGCGACAACAAACCAAGCGCGCCTAATCCGAGCAGCGCAAGGGCGGACGGTTCAGGAACCACGTCGGCGAATGTGTTGCCCACTTTGAGGTCATCAATCGTCATGGTTCCTTCACCGGCGTTCTGCCGAAGATTGAAGGCATAGATATTAAACGGAGTGCTTGAGTCTGTTGCCGCCACGCTAGGATCAGACTCAGCAGCGGGATTGAGCCAGATCATGCTCTGCGCAGCGTCGACGTCGTAGCGTGTGACGACCGTATACGATGTGTTCAGGCTGAGGTCAGTTGGAATTTGCCCGCTGATGGCGGTTGCGGCGGTGGTGTTTCCTATGCCCAGGCGGAACGACCCTGCCCCCGCGCCGGTCGTGCTGGCCCAGATCGTGTCGCGAAAGTTGCTGTTCGTGTTGTCCCTGAAGTGAGTAAAGTAGGCGCCTCCGGCCGTAGGCAGCGCGCTGAAGCTCACCGTGAAACTCGTGTAAAGCAAAGTGCCGCTCCCGGGGGAGATCGGAT
>QHPW01000085.1:3153-6275 GCA_003219675.1 Verrucomicrobiota bacterium | reverse complement strand
GACGTTCACCTGGCCGGGTGTGGCGCCGCTGGCATGAATACATGGCGAGCCCGGCGCGCCCACAAGGGAGCCGTCGGGATAAGACTTAAAATCGTCGTTCAGCAGCCAGGCTGCGCGGGCGTTTATGATCCATAGCGCCGTTCCGGCGAGCACCAGTATGTTTTTGTTCATACGCGTTGAGGGTTGAATCGGAATTGTTGTCTGGCTGATCTGCGACTGGATTGCGCCAGAGAGGCTTTCCTGGCGCTCTCTCGGGCGAGCAATAATGCTACTATTTGCGCGCGCCCCCCTTTTTCAAGCTCATTCTTGTGGCTGGCCGGCAAAGCGTAGCGAACGATCTCCCTTCTCCTGGGGGAGAGAGGCCCGGGGTGAGGGCGAGCCTGATTAAACCCTTCCTCTTTTCATGCCGGACATTGAACCAGCCCGCGCCTTGTGAAGGATGTTAAAAATCTACACTCGCATCCGAGCTTGGAGCGGCTCATCGGGGAAGCCCATCCGCACTCGCGCCCGAAGCTTTCCCGATTGAAAGTCGTCGGTCACGCTGGCAACCTCTCCCGCGCATGAGCCACCTGAAACGCGCCCGCGAAGTCTTCGACATCGAGCTGGCCGGACTCAAAGCCGCGCGCGCGCAGCTCAACGCTTCATTCGACCGCGCGGTGGACCTGATTCTCAACGCGCTGCGGCAACACCGCAAAATCGTCGTGGTCGGTGTCGGCAAATCGGGCAACGTTGGCCACAAAATCGCCGCCACGCTCACCAGCACCGGCTCGACCAGCGTGGTGTTGCACAGCGTTGACGCTCTGCACGGCGACCTCGGCATCGTCGGCGATGGCGACGTGGTCGTCGCGCTCAGCTATTCGGGCGAAACCGAGGAAGTGCTGAACCTGCTTCCTGCGCTCAAGCGCTTTTCGGTGAAAATCATCTCTGTTACCGGCGCGCCCCGATCTTCGCTCGCGCGGCACAGCGACGTGGTCCTCAACGTGAAAGTCCCGCGTGAGGCCTGCCCGTTCAACCTGGCGCCGACCGCCAGCACGACCGCGATGCTTGCGCTGGGCGACGCGCTGGCAATGGCGGTGCTCCAGGCGCGCGGTTTCAAGAAATCCGATTTCGCCAAGTATCATCCTTCGGGCGCCATTGGCCGCGCGTTGCTGCTCCGCGTCGCCGACATCATGCGCTGCGGCTCGCGAAATGCCGTCGCTCCCGAAACGGTGACCGTCAGGCAGGCGTTGCTGGTGATGACCCGGGCCAGGTCCGGCAGCGTGAGCGTCGTCAACGCGCGCGGCAAACTGGCCGGCGTGTTCACCGATGGCGACCTGCGACGCCGCATTGCGTCCGAAGACAACGTGTTGGCGCAGCCGCTGGCAAGAGTGATGACCCGCAACCCCATTGCGGTTCGCGATGACGCTCTGGCGGTTGAGGCGCTCAAAATCTTCGACCAACGGAACATCGACGATCTGATCGTGGTGAACGCCCGGAAGGAACCGGTCGGACTGGTGGACTCGCAGGACTTGCCGAAGTGGAAGCTGATCTGACGGCCGGGGTCACAGCCACGGAGTGGCGGAGGACCGTAGTCCTAATTTGCTGTAACGGCGGTCTATGACCGCCGAGAACGGCGCTCATAGAGCGCCGCTACAGTCTCAGGTTTTGAAATCAGGACACGGCAGTTTGGTTGAATGACTTGCACCGGTCAAACTTCGCCGCTACAAATCCGCAACTCAACGATGAAAGGACAAACTTTATGCGAAGAATCGTTTCGATTGCCTGCGCCGCGTGTGTGTCGGCAATAAGTGTTTCAACCACACTGGCTCAAGCGATGAAGGACCCGCAGCAGGTAAAATCGTTCAAGGGCAAGTTCAGCAAAAAGGTCAGCGGGCAGTATTTGCTCTACCTGCCCAAAGACTACAGCGCGAGATCGCGCAAGCGCTGGCCGCTCATCCTGTTCCTGCACGGCGCGGGCGAACGGGGCAACGATATCTCAAAGGTCGCGATGCACGGCCCGCCCAAGTTGGTGAAACAGGGCAAGGACTTCCCGTTCATCATCGTCTCGCCGCAATGNNGGAAAAAGAGTACAAAGTGGATGGGGCCCGTGTCTATCTCACCGGCCTGAGCATGGGTGGCTTCGGCACATGGAACCTCGGATTGGCTCATCCGGAGCGGTTCGCGGCCATCGCGCCCATCTGCGGCGGCGGTGATCCGATCGTGCTGCTTCTGGCCGATCCGAAAAGCGTGGCCGCGGCGAAATCGCTCGGGGTCTGGGCATTTCACGGCGCCAAGGACCCGGTCGTAAAACCGGAGGAATCTCAGCGCATGGTCGAAGCTCTCAGGAAATTCGGCTGCAAAGAAGTCGAACTGACCGTTTATCCCGAAGCGCAACACGATTCCTGGACCGAGACCTACAACAATCCGAAACTTTACGAGTGGTTCCTCGCGCACCAACGCAAGTGAAATGCGGCAAACCGCCGGGCCGAACAAGGTCTTTTGGTTTGTCCGGCGAACACGTTGGAGTTCAGCCTTCAAGCTGCTCCGAGCCGCCAACATGCTAAAGCATGAACTCCAACGCTTCACGTTCACAAAAAAAACCCTGCGGGCCGAACGGCCGCATCTTTTTTGGGCTTTAAACCAACCGTTATCGCGTGTATTCAGAAAAAGGATATGAAACGGTCCTGCGCTCGAATGTTGTCGGGGTTCCTGCTTTGCCTGGCCGCGGCCTTCCCGGCCCGCGCGGCGGACGACGCGCCGAGCGTGGATTCCGTCGTCAACAAGTTTGTTGAAGCCTCCGGCGGCAGGGCGGCGTTGGAAAAAATCAAGGCTCGCACCATCAAGGGCGATCTGGACTTCCTGGGTTCGACTTCCGACTGGGTGATGTACGCCAAGGCGCCGAACAAACAAGTCTCGGAATTCAGCAACCCCACATTGGGAGCCTTCGCCGATGGATTCGATGGCACGGTTGCATGGTCGAAGGATCAGTCTGGAATCCGGGTCAAGGCAGGGGAGGAACTGGCCAAATCGAAGCGCGATGCCGATTTCTATCGTCATCTGAATCTCAAGAAGCTGTATCCCGATCTTGCCTACAAGGGGAGCGACAAGTTGGACGGCGAGGAAGTGCGCATCCTGGAATCCAG
>QHPW01000085.1:0-2871 GCA_003219675.1 Verrucomicrobiota bacterium | reverse complement strand
CGATCATTCCAGCCCGCACGCGACGCGCGCTCGCTTCAAGGTCTTGCTCGCCATGGCGCGGGCTTTGGATGCGCCCTCGGACAGTACTTGGTTCACGTAATCGGGCGCGGTCACAAGCTCGGCGCGTTGGGTCCTTGCCGGAGCGAAGTAGCCCCAGTAGTGATCGAACAGCGCCTTCTTCAAATCGCCATAGCCCAAACCGCCGGCGCGCAAACGGTCTTCGTATCCTTTGACCACGTCCCGCGGCGCCTCCAGTTTGAGCAGTTGTATCGCGAGGTTCTTGTCCGCGTCGGGTTTCGGTTCCTGCGGCGTCCGACTGTCCATCACAATGCCCATGATTTTTTTGCGCGTGGCCTTTTCGTCGCCGAAAATCTCGATGGTGTTTCCGTAACTCTTGCTCATTTTCTGGCCGTCCATGCCGGGCACAACCGCAACCTCATCGCGAATCTGAGGCTCCGGAATCACAAACGTCTGGCCGTAGGTCTCGTTGAACTTGATGGCGATGTCGCGCGTCATTTCGACGTGCTGTTTCTGGTCGCGCCCGACCGGCACGATATTCGAGTCGTAAATCAAAATGTCCGCCGCCATCAGCACCGGATACGCGAACAGACCGTGGTTCGGCGAAACGCCCTTGGCGATCTTATCCTTGTAACTGTGGGCGCGTTCCAGCAAGCCCATCGGCGTCACGGTCGTGAGCAGCCAGGTCAGTTCGGTCACTTCCGGCACGTCAGACTGCTTGAAGAACACCGTCTTCTTCGGGTCGAGTCCGCAGGCGAGGAAATCCAGCGCCACATCGAGCGTGTTCTGGCGGCGTTCCCCGGCGTCGAACAGCGACGTCATCGAATGGTAGTTCGCGATGAAATAAAACGCCTCGCCTTTTTCTTGCAATTCGATGGCCGGCTTCATCATCCCGAAATAATTTCCAAGATGCAGCGCGCCGGAAGGTTGAATGCCCGACAGAATTCGCATGGGCAAAAGAGTAGTGAGAACGCAGCGCGTTGCAAGTGACAGATGCTCCGGCGCGGAATACTGGAGTGTTGGAGGACTGGAGTATTGGAGTGCCGGAGTATTGGAGTGTTGGGAACCTCAATACGCCTCAATTTGGCGGCGTTGTCATATCCTCTCGTACCTGCTCCGGTTTGGCGAGAAACTCCACAAACCGGCTTTGGCTGACGCCCAGGACGAGCGTTAATTCGTTCGCGCCTGCTGCCGGTTTGAAGTTGAACGAATAGGGCAGGAAATCGGGGCTTAGGCCCGCAACATGGCCGGGTTCTGAGGGCGCGCCTTCAAGCCTCACCAGATTCCCACGCTCGTCCCTGGCTTCTACGAACGTCACGCGGCGGCCCTGCGAAAGAATCCTGCCTTTGATCAGAACGGTGACGCAGTCTCGCCCTCGGTTGGGGTTAAGGAGATAAATCCGATTCCAACCCACTTTACTGCCAATGATTGCGGCCACCTCGACCGTCGCGCCATTCGCGTCGTATGCCGTCTGCGGCTGCAGAACATCGTCGGGGCGGGGTATCGGGATGTGGTCGATTCGCAGCAATTCATTTTCTGGAAACTCCGCCACCCGTCTCAATTCGACACCCAATTTCCACGCGGCCTCCTCGGCCCACAATGCTCCAAGAAAGCCGGCGGAAACTTCACTGCGATTCAGACCCTCCAAACGTGAATCGAACGGCGCCCGCCAATGGTTGCCTGTCGCGTCGGAGATTTCGAACGACACCGGACGCCACGCGGTGCTGTCGCGGCCATTCTCGGCGACCCGGAAGACACACTGCGTTCGCGGATAGACCCCGTCTTTGGTGAACGTCGCTGCGCCTGATTGAAAGGACTGGAATTTGACCAGGCTGAATTCCAATCCATTGGTCTTGACGCTGACGGGAAGGGATTCCGGTTTCCATTTTGGATACGAGCCTCGGGCGGGATTGGGAATGGTGACCTCTCCGAGCGAGTTGTTGTTCTCCATCAGCCGCAGCCGCAGCTCGCGACCGCGCCGGGGGAAAGCCTGCATCTCAGCCACCCAGTATCCGCCGTGAACATTCGCATCGTGAAACGCAGGGTCGAATTCCTGCCCTCGGTCGTCGGACACTACCAGGCGGAGAGCGCCGATGCCGGGGGTGCCGGTCGGTTCGCGGATCGAAAATGCGGAGCTGAGGACGGATTCACCCGTGAAGTTGGGTGTGACAAAAGTCGTTACCGGCTGGAGCAAACCAATTCTCTGGTTGACCCAATCGGGGAGCAGCTTCTCCGCTCGCCTGGCCCAGGGACGGTTTGGCAGATCATAGCGCACACGATTTGTCTGAAAATTCCATGCTTCAAGCGTGATCATCCGTCCAGCCGATGACTTCGCCACTCGAGATGATCGTTGCGGAGTAATGAACACCGCGGTCGCTGCCGCTATCAGCAGCGCAACCACCGCAAGTGCGGCGAAAAACCTGGTTTTTGTTGACCTCACAACCTTGAAAACTTTCAAAGTAAAACACTGCGACCACAGGATCGTCGCAGCCTGACTTGAGTTCGACAGTAGGGCGACGAACCCACCCCGCGAAACTACAGGCACTCCGGGTCAGTTCCGGGTTAAATCACTTTACAGGCTTTCGCGCCGGCCCGGTTTTTTTTCTCCGCGCCGGTTTCCTGGTTTTCCTTTCTCGTTTCGAATGCGCCTCTACCGCCTTGAGCAAGGATTTCGCGCGCAGCAAATCGGGGCTGGGCGCCACGCCGGTGGCCTCGATGGCTGCCAGGCGCGCCTTGGCTTCGTCAGTGTCCGGATGTTCCTTCAGCAGTTCGGCAATCGCGGTGGAAAGCAGTTGTTCGTATTTCTTCCTGCCCAGACGCCGGCGGGCGTGCGCCAGCGCGTGCGCGAGCAGA
>QHPW01000371.1:1673-2110 GCA_003219675.1 Verrucomicrobiota bacterium | reverse complement strand
ATCGAGAATATCCACGAGCAGAGTCTCGCGTGAGTGCGTGGCGATGCCGGACAAATCCGGTCCGATGCGCGCCCCCTCCCCTTGCATCGCGTGGCAGATCATACAGCTCTTCGCGAAAATCTCCGCGCCGTGCTTGCGATCACCGGTCATTTCAACGGCCGGACGGAATTTTTGGGCGGTCTGGTCGCGGTCCGGCGACACCGCTCCTTTGAAAAGCTGTTCCGCGCGCTGCCGGAGTTCCTGGTTCGATATTTTTTGCAAGGCCTGCCGTGTGGAAGGATCAACTTCAATGAGCAGAATCTTCCCCTGCTCTAACGCGGTCAACAGCGCACCGGCCAGCGCTGCGGAGCGTGGCGTTGCCGCGACGAGTTGCTGGCGCGTGGACCTGGTGTAGCGCTCCCAGGAGTCGAAGGCGAGGCCGGCGGCAATGGGGTTGC
>QHPW01000371.1:0-1569 GCA_003219675.1 Verrucomicrobiota bacterium | reverse complement strand
GCCGGACCAGGTTCTGCACGCTCGAAGAAACACCGCGTCCAAGCAGGCCAATGGCGGCCAGACGAACCGGCAGCGGGCTCTCCGACGACAGAGCAACCAGCTCCGCTTCAGCCGCAATTCTGGCGGTGCTTTGGCTTGGGCCTTCGGGCGTCGGCGCGAGCAACTTCTCGACGAGCGGATTGGACTTTTCAACTCCGGCGAGGCTGCTCAACAAAACCATTTTCGCGTAAAGGGGCGACTTATCTTGCGCGAGAGAGGCTGCCGCCTCGCGCAGGTCATTTTCATTACGGCTCGCCGCGACCAGCGTCGCCAACTTATCAATGAACCAGGCGTGTTCCGCGTTTGGCGTGCTGAACCATATCGGCTTTTTGTCGGCGAGCATCTTCCAGAATAGCCCCGGGCGTGGACCGATGCTCGTGAGAATCGCCAGTGATTGCCAGCGGTCGCCCGCGCCGATTTGCGCAAGCCCGGACAGCACCGCCAGTTTTCGGTCGCCTTCGAATTCTCCCAGAGTCAAGGCGAGTTGGAGACGGACCCGTGGATCAGGGTCATCGACCAGCGCGTACAACCCTTTCGTCAGTTCGTCAATTCGGCGGGGCAACCTGTCCTCCGTAGCAGTACCGGCTTTGGTCCACCTCGTTACCTCGGTGGCTACGGGAGGAGTCAGGGCTCGAGAGGACTCTCGTCCCACCGGCGAGGAATTGTTCGCTCAGACGTACAGCGTGTTCGCGAATGTGCGGCTCGGAAGCTTTCAATGCCGCGAGCAACATTTCCGGCGTCAATGCGCCCAGACCATCGAGCGTGTAAAGCGCGTGCAGTCTGCCAGGCGCGGGGAGCGCAGGCCGCTGGCCTGCACCGCGCGACGACTCGTCGCGCGAAACAGATGACCCGCTGGAATCTTTTGACGTTGCAGTTGGCGGGCCGCCAACTGCTGCACGCGAGCCGCGTGCGCTCCCCGGAATCATTTTCTCCAGCGCGGGTACGATTGAGCGGTCTTGTCGCTCCACGAGCAATCGCTGCGCGGTGTCGCGCCACCAGCCGTTCGCGGCGCTCAAGTGCTTGACGAGTTCGGTGGATTTGGCGCGGCTGAGATTTGGTTTCGGCGTTTCTGGTTTCCAGTTTTTCGGATGAATGCGCCAAATCCGTCCGTGCGCTTCGCCGGTGCGCCACGGAGTCGTGCTCTTCAATTCCTCGGCGACCCAGGCGGGATGCTCGACAAATTTACGGTAAAAATCCACGACGTAGAGGCAACCGTCGGGGCCGGTTGTCGTGAACACGCCGTGGAACCAGGGGTCGGTCGAGGCAAGGAAATCTTTTTCAATTACGGCGCGTTCGGCGACGAAGGTCGCGCCGTTCGGGATGAGTCGTCGACGTTGAATCAGGTTGTGCACCGGTTCGCAGACGAAGAAGTTGCCGTAGTAGTCAGGCCCGAGCGCGTCGCCGCGATAGACGGTCGAGCCGCACGCGGAGGTGAAGTAATCCGACGCCTGTGGAATGAGCAGCGTGGGTGGGGCGAGGTAATAAACGCGGCCTTTGTCATCCGGCGCCGATATCGGCACCACCGTCTCG
>QHPW01000373.1 GCA_003219675.1 Verrucomicrobiota bacterium | reverse complement strand
CCAGAATGAACACGCGCAAGGCAAGCTCATTCTTTCGCAGGAATTCAGCGGCGCGACGGAACTGATCGAGCGTCATCCGTTTGTTCAATTTCTCCAGAACTTGCGGATGCGCCGTCTCCAGGCCCATCGCCACTTCCAGTTTTGTTGTAGCGGCGTGTCTGTGGCCGTCGCCGCTCACATCCACACGCCGGAGCGGCGCTCGGAGCCCCGGGGAATCGAGCGGGTCTGGTTGTCCTTGCCCCTGAAGCTTACCCCTCACCCGCCCTTCAGGCGCCCTCTCCCCCTCGTACGGGGAGAGGGATGGGGTGAGGGGGCGGCTCGCAGGTTCAAGGGCACGAGGCGCGGAAAATTGTTTGGGTGAATTCTCTCCCCGTGGAGAGGGCCGGGGTGAGGGCGGGCGTTTCTTCAATTCCCGGACAGGCGGCAGGTTTACTCCATTGGCCTCGGTTGCGTTGAGCAAATCGCGAAATTTCAACGCGGATTCACCCATGAGCGCCGGATGACACTCGACAATCACGCGCTCAAACCCGGCAACGCGCCGGGCAATCGCGTCATGGTCTCCCGGTGGAATGGCCTGCGGGTCAAAAAAACTCCCGCTGTTGTAGAGTTTAATCTGCCGCATCGTTGCCCGCACCTCCGCCGATCCTCGCGGCTCGCGGCAATCACCGGCAAGACGGATGTCGCCCGAACTTGCAGGCTGGAAGCCTGCGCTACCCTGCCTCGACAGTTCGGTCAGGGCATAATCTATCTGCGCCGGGATCGCCCCGGCTGGCACGGTTTCCGTCAGTGTGTTTTTCCACAAATCACACATCAGACAGCGCCAGGGACATTCGCGATTTGTGAGGAAAATTGCCGCAACACTCACCACTTCACCTGACTCGGCGCGCTCCGCTTCGGCAAGAAAGGCGTAAGGCCGCCGTGGACCAACCGCATTTCGGAATGGCCGGCGAGCCAGGACCCATTGGTCCCGCTCACGGCTTCCTTCCGGGTAGGGTTCTGCCACCGGAACCGATTGTTCAACGCTGCGTCCCATGGTCTCACTTCGTTTTTTCAACAAAGACCTGAACCAGATGGACCAGTGTCTCGGTGGTTTTTTCCAGACCGCGGCGCGAGTTGAACTCGAGCTTGCCGTGAAAATTTTGACCGCCGGTAAACAGGTCCGGGCAGGGCAGACCGGCAAAGGTCAACCGCGCCCCGTCCGTGCCACCGCGAATGGGTTTGATTCTGGGAGTCAGCCCGGCGCGGCGCGCCGCTTCCATCGCGTATTCGGTCAATTGCGGATAGTCTTTCAAAACTTCTTTCATGTTCTTATAGTTCTCTTTCACTGTCAGCGAAATCTTTACGCCGGCAAATCTCCGTTCGGTTTCCTTTACCATTTCCCGCAACAGCGCCTCTTTTGTGTCCAGACCGCGCGCGTCGAAATCCCGCAGCAAAATCTTGAGCCGTGATTCCTCCACCTCGAGCGTGCCGGTGTAGGGATGCAGGAAACCGATCCGGCCTTCGGTGGTCTCGGGCCGGAGGTCGCCTGGAAAGCGAGCGATGAAATCCGCCGCGGCAGGGATCGAATTGATCATGAGCCCTTTGGCGGTGCCCGGATGGGTGTTTTTCCCCTGGAAATTGACCGTCGCGGTCCGCGCGCTCCAGGTCTCCTCACTGATCTCGCCCAGCGCCTCGCCATCGACCGTGTAGGCGAACTGAGCCCCGAAGCCTTTGATGTCAAACTTTTCAATGCCGCCGCCGACTTCTTCATCCGGCGTAAAGGCGACCGCGATGGCGCCATGCCTGATCTGGGGATTCTGTCCGAGCAAATCGACCAGCGTCATGATCGCCGCGCAACCGGCTTTGTCGTCCGAGCCCAACAGCGTGGTGCCATCCGCGGTGATGATATCGTCGCCAATCAGGGTTTTAAGGAGTGGGTTCCTGGCATCGGCGATGACTTGCGTTGGGTCCTGCGGCAGGACGATGTCGCCTCCCTGATAGTTGGTGTGGATGATCGGATGGACATTTTCTCCCGACACTTCCGGCGAGGTGTCCATGTGCGAGATGAAACCGATGACCGGAACCTTGGACCCGGCCGGCAGATTTCCCGGAACCATCGCATAGACGATTCCGAATTCGCTGGCGCGGACGTGTTCAGCGCCCAGTGTCTTCAACTCCGCCGCCAACAGGTTCGCCAGGTCCCATTGCTTGCGCGTGCTCGGAACGGTCGGCTGATCTTCCTTTGATTGCGTATCGATCTTCACGTAGCGCAGGAACCGATCGAGCGCCGGTTCTTTCGGAGGCATCACCGCGGCCTGGACCGAAAGGACCCTGAACAGGGCGATCAATGCAACGCAGAGTAATTTTGCTTTCATAAGCGATAGACGCCGTCCGGCGCAGGGTTCGCCGCCCATTTTGGGCCGGAACTTCAATCCGCCGCCGATGCCGGCGAGCGAATGAGTTATTACGTCAGCGCGCCGGTTTTGCAATGCCGGTTCGCGGTCATCGTGTTTACAAGCCATCTCATAAATCCGACTGGGGAGCGCCCGCGGCTCGCGTGCCCCGCGAATCGGCTCGATTCGCGGCAGAATTCGGCGGGCGAGGCGCTCGCCGAAGCACGCCGGCGGCGTGCGTTCCCCATTTGTGAGATGAGTTCTAAGGGTCGGCCGCGGACGGGCGGCGCCCATGCCGGCTGGCGCAGAAGGCGGCTTCCACACACCGCACTGCACTCGTCCATTCGCAGACCGGAAATTCACAAGGAAATCTTGCAGGATTTGACGGCGGCTGGCGTGTTCCTGATTGGATACGGTCAATCAATGGCCACTTAACTATGAAAACAACCCTCTTCACCCTTTTAGGCGCGGTGCTGCTGGCGACCCCCTCAGTGCTTGGGCAGCCGGCGCGAGCACAACAGCAGGTCATCTACGCGAATCCGCTTCCTCAGGACGAGAACCTGATCAAATTCGATTTGGATTTCCCGGGTGGAACGCCCAGACAGCTCGTTGCGGCGATTGAAAAGTCGTCGAGCCACCCGCTTAACGCCGTCATTCTGGACGAAGATGCGAGCGTGAAATTGCCGCCGTTGAAAATGAAGTCTGTGACCGCGCCGGAGTTATTCGAAGCATTGGCAGCCGCCAGCCCCAGAGCGGAAATGCACGCTGCAGGCAACTACAGAAGCGTTCCCGGTGGAGGGATTGTCCCCGAACTCTACCAGTACCAGCTTCAATACAGTTTCAAAACCATGGGGAAACCCAAAGACGATTCGGTATGGTACTTTCACGCGATGAAGCCTTCGCCCGTCGTCGAGGCCAGGGCGTGCCGTTTTTGGCAACTCACTTCTCACCTTGAAACCTACAAAGTCGAAGATATCACCACCGCGATTCAAACCGGCTGGAAGATGCTTGGCGAAACGAATCCGCCCACCCTCAGTTTTCACAAGGACACAAAGCTGTTGATCGCCGTTGGCGAAGAGAGCAAATTGCGAATGATTGATTCCCTCCTCGAACAGTTGGTCAAAGGAAAGCCGCAGTCTCAGCGCGAGTCGTCCGGAACAAAAGGCGCCGAGCCCGCGAAGAACTGACAGCCCGTCGGACGGAACGACCGTTGTGGATTCCGTCAAATCCATGGATGCAATATGTCCGGTCAGCTATCGCATGTTTCACGAAGTTTACTTTCACCGGCTGCTCCGCTACCTGCTCGTGGTCACCGGCGGTTGCGAGGATGCCGCGCGCGAGGTGTTGCAGCTCGCGCTGCTGCGCGTCGTGCGGCACGTCCGGAAATTCGAGTCGGAAGACGCTTTCTGGGGTTGGCTCACGGTGCTGGCGCGCAGCGCGCTGGTGGATGAGGAGCGCAAGCGACACCGTTACTTCGCGTTTCTCGACCGCTTTTTCCAGCGGGAACAAATCGAGACCGCGTCGGACTCGGACACCGATGAGCGATTGAATGAGTTGCTGCAGCATAACCTGGAGTCGTTGCCGTGGGACGAGCGCGAGCTGATCAAGCGAAAATATTTTGCGCGCGAGTCGGTCAAGGGGATCGCCGCGGACGTGGGCACCACCGAGAAGTCCATCGAATCGCAGCTGGTCCGCATCCGGCGAAAACTGAAAACCGGCATCCTCGCACAACTGAACGATGAAAGTTGACCTTCTTGTTTTGAATGAAAACTGAATCTGAGCATAGCGCCTTGCTCGAGGACGTGCTGGCCGAGGCCGCTCCCACGGATTTCGAGCGCGCGCTGCTGGACGGCACGTTGCGCGCCGTGCGGCGTCGGCGCAGGATGCGTCGTTGGAATCGCGGACCCGCCGCAGCCGGTGTGTTCGCCTTGATTGCCAT
>QHPW01000375.1:533-4200 GCA_003219675.1 Verrucomicrobiota bacterium | reverse complement strand
CGCCGTGAAGAAGTAACCGAGCGGCATGGCGTCTTCGGTGGAGTTGAAGACGGAAGGCAAACAAAAGCGGAGTGCAACACGGAGCGCCAGGCGCATAGCGCATCGTGGCCGCGTAGCGCGACACTTGAGATTCAACTCCCGAGGCGTTTCAGGCGTGCCAGACAAAGCTCGCGGCGATCCGAAGAAATTGGCGTGGACCCAAGGCGTTCGTGAATGATCTCTGGTTTGGCGAGCCGATGGTGCAAGAGCCCTCCGAGGAAGCTCAAATCCTTTTCTCGTCCGGCAACCAGCTTTGACACGGCGAGATCGTGGACTTCGAGACAGAGCCCCGTGCCACCGCCGGTGTTTTCGTTTTGAACGGCAATCAGTCGATCCTTCCACCCGGCGGGCAGCACGGCGGTTTCTTCCGCGACGCCGTGCGCATAGTAGCCGAAGGTTTGATGAAATGGCGAACCCTCACCAATGCTTCCGTCAATTAAATCCGCATCATTCGGGCTTCGGAGTGAGAAAAGGTCGGCCTCGATGGAGACGAGCAGTTCGACGGGGGGATTGGGGAACTGGCCAAGGATCGCCTGGCTGCCAACGACGACGAATCGCTCCGCGCCGGTGATTCCCGCAGCGGCCCGAATGATGTGTTCAAGCTGCGGCCGTTGCATGGCGGCGGAGACGCGACTTGATTTCCCAAACCTCATCAGGCGGCAAGACGCCCGCAAACGGCGAGTTCTGACGGAGTCGCTGGCCCTCCTCGGTTTCTGCGATCAGGGCCGCGCAGATCTCCGCAACGGGCCGCGCCAACAACTCGCGCCACTCGGCATAACAACGCAGCAACGATGGCGCGTTTTTATTTTGACGCGACCACCGTTCCAGGTTGGCGCGGGCCAGTTCGAGCCACTCGGGATGCTGCGGCAACCCGGCGACGACCCGACGCGCCAGTTCCAAACTCACCTGGTCTTGGACTTCGTGACCCATGCCGAAAGGCTACCACATGCCGACGAACTCATGCGAGTGCGGAGTTTGGTTTGTTCGTTGAACCAGCACTGCGCTCACACAAGTTCCTGCGAATTCGCGAAATTCGTGTCAAAGTCTTCCCTTTGTTCCGCATTCCGCACTCCGTGTTCAGGTCGGGCAGATCAATGGTCACTTGCATGTTCGAATCTTACCACAGGCAGGCGTCCGCTGCTCGGCATCCTGATTCTTTGTCACACTTGGCCGTGTGACGACAATATAGGATGATAACAACGCGCTTCAAAACCCGGCGAATAACAATGCGTCAAGCCGATCCATTCAGTCTGAACGAATTCTCTGACCTCGTGAGGGAACACCAGAGTGGATTGCGCGCGTTTATTCGCGCGCTGGGCGTGGAAACTGACTGTGTGGACGACCTCGCCCAGGAGGTCTTCGTTATTGCGTACCGGCGGCGCGAGCATTTCGATAATGATAAGGACTTCGGCAAATGGCTGCGCGGCATCGCGCGCAATCTCGTGATGAACGAGCGCCGCAAAGAAGCGCGCCACGCCAGAATTATTTCCGGGCCGTTCACCGACATGCTATTGGAAAACCAGGCCGAGAAGGAGACTGCGGAGCCCACCGATCTCCGACGGCTGGTTCAAGCGATGAACGACTGCATCGCGGAGCTGCCCGAACGCAGCCGCGACCTGCTCCGGAAAAGATATGAAGCGCAGAACAATGCTTCGACATTGTCGGGCCTTTTCAAAATGCGTCCCGATGCCATCCGCCAGAGCCTGATGCGCATTCGCGCGTGGGTCAAACAATGCGTTCAAAACAAGCAAGCTTGGCGATGAACGAGGAGCGCTATCACGAATTGCTCGGGCGCCTGCTGGATGACGAGTTGGATTCAACTCAAGCGCGGGAGCTCGCCGATTGGCTGCCCCAAAACCCCGACCTCCGCTCCGATGTCCAAGATCACCTGTTGCTGTGGGATTTGTTCTCGCAACAGTGTCAGCGCGAACGAACGGCTGACGCCTTCGTTGAAGCGTGCAAAACACGGATAGCGGCGGGAGCCGACGAGAACATTTTTGTCCGCGAGACCGAGCATAAACTTCGTGATGCCGTCGGGAAGACGGCGAGAACAGAAGGGAAATCGGCGCTCTCATTCATTTATTGGCTTCGACGATTCATTCCTCCGCCTCGCTGGGTGGTCGGATTTGGAGCGGTGCTGCTCGTCATCCTGGGCGTGTGGCTGTTTCCTCCCACCGGCAACGAACCCACCCTGGCCGTCGCGATGGGAACTCGAGTGATCATCGAACGCGGCGGCCACTCCTTCCCGGCGCAGAACGGATTGAAACTGTTGACGGGTGATCTTCTGAAAACCGCCTCGAACGACGCGACGCTCATCACTTGCAGCCGCGAGAACACGCGGATCGTCATCAGCCCCAATGCGGCATTGAACATTGTGAGCTGGAAGTCCGGCAAGCGCTTCGAACTACGGCAAGGGAGAATCGAGGCCACAGTGGCGCACCAGCCGAGAGGTAATCCGATGGTTTGGCGGACCGCTCAGGCCGAAGCAACCGTGGTGGGGACGGAGTTCACCATGGAGTCGGCAACGAATGCAACTCGATTGGAGGTCATCGAGGGAACGGTGAAGCTGACTTCGCTGGACAACCGCCAATCGATCCAATTGACGAACAGCCAGTATGCCATCGCAGTACCCGGGATCGAGCTAAAGCCACAACGGTTTAGCGGCGGGCTAGGAACTATCCTGCGCGAGTATTGGTTGGGTGCCGAAGGCTTTCATGTGGGAAATCTGACACACGATGCCCGCTATCCAAACCAACCCAGCGGGCGCGATTATCTGAGCAGTTTTGCCGGACCGACCAATTGGGGAGTTAACTACGGCGGACGCTTTCGGGGTTATCTGCACCCGCCCAAAACCGGTGTTTACATCTTCTGGATCACCGCGAACGAGAGCGCGCAACTGCTGTTGAGTTCCGACGAAACACCGGGGCGTGCGGAAATGCTCGCTTCGCTGAGTCAGTCTGCGCCGGGAGGAGAATGGGAGAAATACCCCTGGCAAAAGTCTGACCCGGTCGCCCTCCAAGCGGGTCGGAAATATTACATCGAGGCTTTGCATAAGGCATCTAACACCGGAGGCGATCATTGCTCCGTCGCTTGGCAGCCGCCTGGGGGAAAGCGTGAAGTGATCCTCGGCAAGTTTCTTTCGCCCTTCATATCAACAGGTGAAAAAGGCATACCATGAAAAAGAATTCTGAAAATCGACAAAGGCTTTATCGACCTTCTTCCCTTACGGGCGGTGCTTTCACGCTAATCGAACTTCTAGTGGTCATCGCCATCATTGGCATTCTGGGGTCCCTGTTGCTGCCAGCGCTGGCCAAGGCAAAGGCCAAAGCGCAGTCCGTTGCTTGCATGAACAATCTCAAGCAACTCCAGCTTGGCTGGATGATGTACGTCCACGATAACAATGACGCCCTGCCGCCTAATATCACGAGAGCTAACGGTCCCGATGGCCCGTTTCGTCAAAACGTTCCAGCTTCCTGGGTGCTTGGAAATGCACAGCGTGACCCCACGACAACCAACATCCAGGCCGGTCTCCTTTTCAAGCATGTCGGTTCCCCCGGCGTCTATCACTGTCCCAGCGACAGGTCAACGGTGATGAATCATCCGGGATTGCTGCGGACCCGCAGTTACT
>QHPW01000375.1:0-522 GCA_003219675.1 Verrucomicrobiota bacterium | reverse complement strand
CCTCATCCAGCAAATCCAAATAACGAACCCGAGGATAAGACCAAATTATCGCAGCTCATTGAGCCACCTCCGTCTGGGATATTCGGGTTCATGGACGAGCACGAGCACAGCATCGATGACGGCCTGATGACGGTCGGCAACCCGGTGAACCATGTGCAGGATGTCTGGTATAAACTTCCTGCAGACCGGCATAGCCAGGGATGCAACATCTCTTTCGCGGACGGCCGCGTGGAGCATTGGCATTGGAAGTGGCCAAAGAAATTCCAGGCACATGGGCAGCCTGTGGCTCCGAGACCCCAAGACCCCCAACAAAACGATCTGAAGGACCTGCATCGCTTGCAAGCCTGCGTGCCGCACAAGTGAGGACCTGCTCCAAATTCTGTCTGACTTTCCCTCACTCAACCGAAAGAGCACTATGAGACTCAAAAATCGATCGCTGCCACTCGCTCTTTCGCTGCTCCTTCTTCACGCCCCAGTATGGTCGGCTCTCGCACAGCTCGGCCGTATTGAGCGAGGCAAGAT
>QHPW01000370.1 GCA_003219675.1 Verrucomicrobiota bacterium | reverse complement strand
CCGACCAAAACGGGGCATTTGTTGTAACTCGGATCGGGGATCTATCCGAAGATTTGCAGGTGAGTTACCTCGTGGGAGGCACAGCGATCAGCGGGAGAGATTATGTGCCGCTTTCCGGTTCAGTCATCATTCCAGCCGGAAGCGTTTCTGTCCCGATAACTGTCACGCCGGTCGATAACCGAACCACAGAGGGAGACCTGACAGTCCTGGCCTATCTTTCCGACACGCCGATCTACAACGTCGGCTCACCGCGGAGTGCGACCGTGATCATTCAAGATAAGAATTTGCCCACGGTCACCATTGCCGCAACGGTCGATCCGGCGGTCGAACCCGGCACGGTGGGACAGTTCACGGTGACGCGAGCCGGCAGTATGGCGAACGACCTGGTCGTTAATTTCATCGCGGGCGGCTCGGCAATTCCCGGCAGCGATTATGCTGCGATCGGGGGCAAGGTAACAATCCCGGCGGGGACCAACAGCGCGAACATCACTATCACACCGGTCGAGAACAACTATCGAGAAGAGCCCGAGACCGTGATCATTCAACTCACGACCAATTCGACCTACAACCTCGGGTCGCAATACCAGGCGCTTCTTACCCTCAACGACGGTGATTCGGGAGCACTGCCGGCCGTGGGCTTTACCCGCACCTCTTCGAGCGGGCCTGAGTCGTTGAGTGCTCCGGTCATCGAGGTTGAGATCAGCGCGAATCCGGACGCGGCGGCAAGCCCGGTCACAGTCGATTATCGAGTCATTGGAGGGACCGCAATCTCGAATGTGGACTATAAACTCACTGGCACGGGCAGTTTGATTTTCACCAATACTGGTCCGCGTATTCAGGATTTACCGCTGACTATAGTCGATAACACGCAAGCTCAGCCGAACAGAACGATTATCATCGGCTTGTTTGATCCCGGTCCGGTCGTGACCAACGTTGTGGACACAAACACCATGACGACAAATGTGATGATCATTCCTACGCCCACAAACGCGTTCCTCGATGTCTATCGGACCTACGTTTACACGATCCAAGATGACGATGCGAGTGTTGTCAGCATCCAGGCGACGGACCCCATCGCGATGGAATCGGGGCCGAAATCGGGGACCTTCACCATCACCCGCACGGGCAACACTGCCCAGCCTTTGACCGTGAACCTACAAGTCACCGGAACGGCCACCAGTGGGTCCGATTTCGTCCCAATCGGGACTTCCGTCACAATTCCCGCGGGCGCCAACTCCTTGAACGTCCCCGTGGTGCCGTTGGACAATCCGACCCAGGACCAGCCCGAGACAGTGAAAGTGACATTGTTAAGTGCTCCCGGCGGAAAAATCGGTTCACCCGACAACGCCACCGTGACCATCCTGGACAACGACGGCACGATCGAGTTCACCGCCGCCAACTTCGGTGTGAACGAGAACGCTGGATATGCCACCATCACGGTCCAGCGAACCGGAGACACAAATTCCGCGGTCGATGTGGACTATGCCACGAGCAATGGCACGGCCGCGGCCGGTTTGGATTACGTGGCGACCAACGGAACGCTCAGCTTTGGGCCGGGTGAAACCGTCAAGACCTTCTATGTTCCCATCATCGACGACACTCTGGTGGAAGCCAATGAGACCATAATTCTCACGCTGCAAAATCCCACCGGAGGCACTCCTCTGGGCGGGCAGAACAAAGCTGTCCTAACCATCTTTGACGACGACACAGCGCTTGAATTTGCTGCATCCACTTTCACCGCGAACGAAAATGGCACTAACGCCGCAATCTCAGTGCGGCGCATCGGAGTGTCCACGAACAAAGTCACCGTCGATTTCGCGACCAGCGATGGAACAGCGACTGCCGGACTGAAGTATGTCGCCCAGACAGGCACCCTGTATTTTTCCGCGGGTGAGACGGAACAGACCTTCACCGTTCCGATCATCGACAACGCTCTGGCAGACGGCGATGAGAGCGTGAATCTGGCTCTGGCCAATCCCACCGGTGGCGCAACTCTGGCAGGCCAGAGTAATGCGGTCTTGGTGATTGTCGATGATGAGTGCTCGCTCCAATTTGATGTCGCCAACTACAGTATCATCGAGTACGCCGGCTCGGTGACTTTGAACGTGCGGCGCATTGGCGGGACCGTCAATCCGGTGAAGGTCGATTACCTGACCGGCGACGGCACGGCCAGAGCAGGACTGAAATACATGGCGCAGAACGGCACGCTCAGCTTCGCGGGTGACGCTTATGTCCATTCAACCAACGGAACCGGCACGCTCGTATTTCGCCCTGGCGAAACCAATAAGACAATTACGATCAGCATCATCGATGAGCAGTTGGGAGAAGGTGACCAAACTTTCAATGTCTCTCTCACAAACGTTCTCGGGCCTCAAAGCGGCGCATTGCCCGGATCGGCCACCCTCGGCCAAATCACCAACACGGTGGTCACGATCGTGGACAATGAAACGCCGGGTAACGTGGATTACGAATTCAATCCGGGAGCAATTGACGGCCGCGTCCGATCAGTTGCCCTGCAGCCCGATCAGACAATCATTTTCGGCGGAGAATTCACGACCGTCAATGGCATCAACTTCAATCGAGTCGCGCGACTTCACCCGGACGGCAATTTGGACAGTGGATTCAATCCTGGCGCCGGGGCAGACGACGTTGTGATGTCGGTCGCGTCGCAATCCGATGGCAAGGTGTTACTTGGCGGCGCCTTCGCGAACTTCGATACCACCGCCCGGAATCATCTCGCCCGGCTCAACGCGGATGGTTCTCTGGATTTCGGCTTTGACTCCGGCGGCGGTCCCAACGGGTTGGTGCGCGCGATCGCTTCGCAGGCTGATGGCAAGGTGCTGGTTGGCGGAGATTTTACTTCGTTCAACGGCTCCGCCGCCGGCCACGTCGCCCGGCTCTCGACGGATGGCTCAGTGGACCCGGACTTCAATGTTGGCTTTGGCGCCAATGATGCCGTCTATGCCATTACAGTCCAAACCAACGACCAAGTGGTGGTGGCGGGCAAATTCACCGGCTTCAATGGCGGAAATTTCAGCCGCATTGCCCGACTTAATCCCGATGGCTCACTGGACAACAACTTTAATCCGGGTTCGAGCGCGAATGGCGCAGTGTATTCAGTGGCCCAACAAGCCGATGGCAAAATCCTGATCGCGGGCGCGTTCACGAGCGTCAATGCAGTCGGCTCGACCAACCTCGCGCGGCTTAACTCCGATGGCTCGGTGGATCGCGGTTTCAACGCCGCTTGGGGAATTGACAACGCCGTTTACTCCGTGGCCGTGGCGCCCGACGGAAAGATCTTCGTCGGCGGCGCCTTCACACATTTGAATGGGGCGGACCTTAACCGCTTTGCGCGTCTGAATGCCGACGGTTCGTTAGATTCGAGTTTTGATCCGGGAACGGGAGCAAACGGAACCATTTACTCAGTCGTGGGGCAGCCGGACGGCGCTTTGCTTATCGGAGGCGAATTCACACAGGTCAACGGTCTGGCCCGCGAAGGCATCGCTCGCATTCACGGCGAGGAAAAATTCACATTTGGAATCGTCCAATTCAGTGGCGCCACTTATCAGGTTTCCGAGAAGGCGGGAGTGGCTGTGATCACGGTGGTCCGCACCGGCAACAGCCAGACCGAGTTCACCGTCGATTACCTGACCAGTGATGGCACCGCAAAAGCCGGGACGAAATACGTGGCGCAAAACGGTACCTTGAGCTTTGCCTCCGGCGAAACAGTGAAGACATTCACAATTCCAATTATCGACGAGACCACGGCGGAAGGTAACGAAACCGTGAACCTGATCTTGACCAATGCCGGGGCCGGGGGAAGTCTTGGCGGCCGAGGCGCAGCAGTACTGGTGATTATCGATGATGAAAATGCCGTTTCGTTCGCACTTCCCTACTATGCCGTCAAAGAAGATGCAGGCGCAGCGAGGATCAACGTGGCGCGAACCGGTGGCGCTGACAGCGTTGTCACCGTCGATTACGCCACGCGTGACGGCACGGCCACGGCCGGCCTCGACTACGTGGCGCAACAGGGGACTCTAACCTTTGGGATAGGTGAAACCAACAAAGCCTTCACCGTCCCGATCATTGACGATCGTTTGATTGAAACAAACGAGACGATTATTCTAACGCTGTCCAATCCAACGAGCGATGTGATGATCGGCGCCCAGGGCACGGCTTTGCTGACGATTTTAGATAACGACGCGCTGCCCCAATTCTACAATCTGAACATCAGCCCGCCGTTGGGTGGGGCGGTTTCGCCGCCAGCGGGCCAGTACCCTACCAACTCCATTCAGGTTTTGATCGCCGCACCGGAGCGGGATTACGAATTCGTGGGATGGGAAGGAAGCGTGAGTTCATCGAATGACCCGCTCATACTGACGATGAACCAAAACTACAATCTCACGGCCAATTTCCGCCTGAATGCTTATTCGGACACATTTGAGTCGGGTAATCTCACTACGTTGCCTTGGTCAACCACGGGCGATCAACCGTGGTTTGTGGCGTCCGGCACTGCTTCAGGTGGTCGATTTGCCGCGCGTTCCGGTCTTATTCAGGATGGGCAACAAAGTTCGCTGGTCCTCTTATTCAACGCACGCGCCGGCACGGGTTCTTTTGATTTGCGCGTCAGTTCAGAGGCGGGCTGGGATTTCCTTGAGTTCCATTTGAACGGAGTGCGCGTGGAACGCTGGTCTGGAGACGTTGGCTGGCAAACCTTCCGGTTTGCGGTGCCTGCAGGTTACAATAGCTGCGAGTGGCGCTACACCAAAGATGCCAACTTCAGCGCTGGACTTGATGCGGCATTCATCGACAACGTGTTTATTCCACTGAACTTGCCCGATAACACCAACCCGGCTGCCTTGCTGTCCGTTTTTGGCCTGCCAACTGGCCCGTCACTAATCCGCTTACAAGGACAAGCCGATCGTTCCTATGTAATCGAGGCGTCCACTAATCTTGTTAACTGGGCTGGCATTTCAACCAACGTGGCGACCTCCGGCACGATGTTTATCGAGGATCTGCAAGCACCAAACTACCCGCGTCGTTTTTACCGGGCGATTGCCAAGTAAGCAGCCGTCATTTGATACTGGTTGCCATTTTTCGGGCAAATCGCAGCCAAGGATAGAAAATGCAAAAACACGAAATCGCCAATAACGACGGGCATTTTGCAACCGCGGCCAAAAGTGGCGAACGGGAAGAAAAGCGCTTTTTCTAACTTAACGGTGGCGCCAAGTCTAAGTCAACGGCGCCGGCCTCTGTCGCCGCAACCATAGCCAACCCGCAAAAGAAAGTAATCCACCATACTTGCGGTATCATTTTCGGATGTTGCGACACGGTCTTTGCTAAAACCAGTTCAATCAAAACGCATTCAAGGATACACGAGGAGATTACCATTCGCAGTCACCGACACCGTTATTCCGGCATGAATTGGTCCCGTTCGTGGGACGGCCAAATCCCAGAGGCGAACACAGATGTCGGCCGTCTTGGACCAGCTCCGACGGTTAAGTATTGCATTGCCAAGTTGTTGTGAACTTCATTACCTTGGTTTGGCTCATGGCACACATGATGCAAAAGGAGTCAGATTCGATTGCGTGCATCCGTCTCATCCATTTCCTGAATTGTGCCTGGACGAAAGGGAATCCGTCGCAACTCTGAGCCTTCCACCGCGTCGCGAAACTCTGATACACGCTCTTTGCAATGTTTAACGACCTTCGCTACGCGTTGCGCCAATTGTTGAAGAACCCCGGCTTCACCGCCGTGGCCGTGCTGACGCTCGCGCTTGGCATCGGGGCAAACACAGCCATTTTCAGCATCGTCAACGCCGTGTTGCTCAAGCCGCTGCCCTATCGGGAGCA
>QHPW01000087.1 GCA_003219675.1 Verrucomicrobiota bacterium | reverse complement strand
TGTCGCTGAATAATGGCGTGGCTCTCGACGAGCTTCAGGCGCAGGGGCATGATCATTTCCCGGTACACCACTGCGGCGAGCGACACCAGAAGAACCAGCAATACGAAAAGCGCGCTTACAATCAACCCGCGCAGGAAGGCCAGCGACTTTTGAGAGTCGGCCAGAAAACGGATCAGCGACTCGTGATGCGCATTGACCAGTTGGTAGCCCAGAGCGAGCAAACGGCTGGATTCGTCTTCGATCTTTCGGAACGCCGCCAGCGGACGATCAGCCGAGATCCCGTCCGTCACCTGTCGCAGGAGATTGGTCGCGGCGGCGAAGTAATCGTCGTACGCAGCATTAATGCGGTCAAGAATCCTTCCTTCCTTGTCCGTGGTCAGAATGGGCCTCTGGATGTCGATCCAGGAATCCATTTTTTTCCATTCCTTCAGGAAACGGTCGTGATCGGTTTCGTCGCGGAGAATGCTGTAACGCAACAGCACGTAATCGAGTTCCTGGAGGTTGGCGCGAAACTGATCCGCGGTCTTGAAGCTCTCGATCTGAATCTCAGTGAGTTTGCGGCTCAATTGGTCGAACTGACGCCAGCTTGTCTGTGCCGCCCAGCCAATCATCAGCGCGACAATCAGGATGGCCATCGCAAAGCCGCCCAGACGCAGTTTGAAGGTCCCGGTCATTCAGTGGGAAAGCAAATTATCACGTCGGAGCGAGAAATTACCATAACGGCGCGTTTCCTTGTGAGTTCAACACCTGGAACTCGCTGGTTTGCGCGGCCGGTTGAATTCATTGCCCTGCTGGCACAACACCAGCTTATGCCCACTCGCAGGAACATTGCCAACTGAAGCCTTAGCCTGATGGACGTAGTGAGCATGCCCTCTGAAGTCCCGAAGAACGATGCCGCGAGTTTGCCGGAATGGCGGACCGCCTCCGGCTTCAAGGGCCGCCTGCTGCTGGTGGATGATGACGTTTCGGTTCGGGAATCTCTGGGCCGGGCTTTGGGCTCGGAGGGTTATGAAATGATTCTTGCCGCGAACGGACGGGAGGCCATCGATGAGTTTTTGAGGGGCTACATCGATTTGGTCCTGTTGGATCTGAATGTTCCCGTTAAAGGCGGCTGGGACGTTTTTGAGCGCATGACCGCGCTCAACCCGCTGCTGCCGATCATCATCATCACTGCGCGTTCGGAGCAATACGAGCTGGCGGCGACGGCCGGCGCCAGCGCGTTGATGGAGAAACCGCTCTCCCTGCCTCTGCTGATTGGCACGATTATAAAACTGTTGAACGAGCCGGTCGCAAAGCGGCTGCACCGCATCACCAGTCACCGGCCGATTCTCCTCAGCGCAAGTTCCTGAACCCGATCATCGTGTGAGACCGGAACATTCCGGGCGGCAACGTCATGGGACACAGAATGGAGAGCGCGTATTTTCGCCGGCTGCGAGCCGCTTTTTTGGGCGCCTGTTGTCTGGCCGGAGCGCTGGTGCGGGCGACCGGGGTGACGGAACCCGTGGCGCCCGCCCAGACTCCAAAGCAGTTGACACTTTCCGAAGCCCGACGACTCGCGTTCCTCAACAACTGGGATTTGCTGGCCGCCCGAAGCGACATCGATATGGCCACGGCGCAAAAGATCATGGCGCGTGAATTTCCGAACCCCACGCTTTCGCTTTCGTCCATGAAAATAAACGTGGACGGCCATCCGAACGGGACGCCGTCGGGCAACGGGGTCTGGGAGCGCAGTTACGACACGTTGATAGCGGTGAATCAGTTGTTTGAAATCGGCGGCAAGAGATCGAGCCGCCAGGCCTCCGCCATGGCCGGCTACGCGGGAGCGCGGGGCCGATTGTTGGACGCCAGACGGCAGCTTGGCCTTGCGGTGACCCGGGCCTATATCGCCGCCTTGCAGGCCGAGTCTGATGCGCAAATCCTTCAACAATCTTCACAATCATTGAGGCAGGAGGCGCAGATCGCGCAGACGCGCCTGGGGGCCGGCGACATTTCCAAATCGGACAGGAATCAAATAGAGATTGCCGCGGAGCGGTTGGAGCTGGACGCCCGCTCTGCGGAAACCACCGCGACCACCCTTCGGGTTGCTTTGGAGACCCTCCTCGGCAGCACCCACCCGAAAGGGGATTGGGTCGCGGTGGACACTTTGGAATCACTGACCAACGCAGCCGTCCCGCCGGACCAAACAACGCCGGCCGAACCCCGGCCCGATCTGTTGGCGGCGGAGGCGGGCCTGAAAAGGGCGGAAGCGGATTTGCAGATGCAGAGGGCGCTGCGAATTCCTGACCCGACGGTTCAGTGGATGTATGAACACGAACCTCCGGACCAACCCAACACGGTTGGACTTGGGTTCTCATTTCCACTCCCGCTCTGGAACAGAAACCAGGGCGGCATTCGTTCAGCAGAAGCCTCGCGCGCTCAAGCCGGCCTCGCCCTCGCAAAAGTCAGGGCGCAGATTGCTTCAGAAATCGAATCCGCGCGGCTCAGCTACCAGGATTCCGCCAATCGCTGGCGCAAGTATCGTGACGAGATTCGGCCCAGGTCCGAAGAGGTGCGAGAGGCCGTTTCCTTCGCTTACGAGAAGGGCGGCGCGGCGTTGTTGGATCTCCTGACGGCGGAGCGCAACGATAATGAGGTGCGGCTGGCCACGGCCCGGGCTGCTGCCGAAACCGCGGTGGCGGCGGCGACGTTCAAGGCGGCGTTGAACCTGCCCGATGAAGGAACCAACGTGAAATGAGAATGCGGGAAACTGTGCCGGTGTTGATGTTATCCGGATTTTTCTTCGGTTGTCATTCGTCCGCTGAAAAATCCTCCGCCGCGCCGGAACCCAGGGTCGAAGGGGACAAGGTCATTTTGCCGGAGGGCAGTCCTCAAGCCGGTTCGCTGGCGATTTCCCGGGTCGAAGTTTGCGAAGACTCGAGGATTCATCTGAACGGACGGTTGGTTTGGGATGATGAAGCGACCGTCCGTGTGTTTACCCCCTTTGCGGGTCGGGTGACGAAAATATGCGCCGACATTGGCCAGACCGTGAAGCAGCACGACACACTGGCGATGATTGCCTCTGCGGATTTCGGACAAACACAGGCGGACGCGCGGCGGGCGGAAAGTGATTTTCGTTTGGCGGAACGGACGCTCGCTCGAGTCCGGGAGCTGTACGAGCACGGGGCGGTGCCGAAGAAGGATCTGGAGGCGGGCGAAGCTGATTTCGCGCGCGCGCAGTCCGAAAAAGCGCGAACGGCCGGAAGGCTCAGCCTCTACGGAGGAAGCACCGATACGATTGACCAGGTCTGTCCTTTGAAAAGTCCGTTGGACGGCGTGGTGGTGGAAAGAAACCTCAACCCGGGCCAGGAAGTGCGTCCCGATCAAATGCTGGCCAACGCGCCGCAGTTCTTCTCGCCTTTGTTTGTAGTCACCGATCCGACGCGCATGTGGGTGCTGCTGGATGTTTCGGACAAGGATCTGCCGCACGTTCGGAGGGAAGACCGGATCCGGATTCATGTTCAGGCGTTTCCCGACCGGGTTTTCGACGGGAGGATTGAGGTGATTTCCGACTACCTCGACCCCACCACGCGCACGGACAAAGTCCGGGCATCGGTTGATAATTCGAGCCGTCTGCTGAAGGCCGAGATGTTTGTCACGGTTGACGTGTCCGGAAATCGCGCGCCAGGGGCCGATGTGGCCGCCAAAGCGGTCTTTTTGAGAGGGGAAAAGCATTACGTCTTTGTCGAGCAAGGGCGCGGCCGATTTTTGCGGCGCCCCATCGAGGCCGGGCCGGAGCACGAAGGTAAAATCCGGGTGCTCGACGGAC
>QHPW01000086.1:17684-23774 GCA_003219675.1 Verrucomicrobiota bacterium | reverse complement strand
GCAGGCTATTCGGCATTGGCGTCTCAACCTATGTCGAAATCTGCGCGCTCGGCCCGTCGAAGATGATGGCCGCCGGCGGCTGGGAATGGGGTTGCGTGCGCATTGAAATGTCGGGCACGGTCACGGTCATCACCGGCGCCACGCCGCATGGCCAGGGACAGGAGACCAGTTTTGCCCAGATCGCCGCAGACCGGCTTGGCGTGCCCATCGAGGACATTGTGGTCATGCGCGGCGACACGGCCGTCGCCCACTACGGTCGCGACACCTACGGCAGCCGCGCCACGGCCATCGGCGGCACCGCTATTGTGATGTGCATTGACAAGATCATTGCCAGAGCAAGGACGCTTGCCGCCCACCTGCTCCATACCGGAGAGAAGAAACTTGAGTTCCGCGACGGAAAGTTCTTTGTCAAAGGTCAACCGAGGAAGGCGCTCACCTGGAAACAGCTTGCGCCGGAAGCTTACGTTGCGAAAAACATCCCCAAAAACTGGGAGCCCGGCCTGGAAGCTTCGAGCTTTTTCGAGCCATCCAACTGCACCTATCCCTTCGGCACACACGTCGTCGCGGTCGAAATTGATCGCGACACCGGCGAGGTGAGCTTTGTGAAATATGTCACCGTGGACGATTGCGGTCATCAGGTGAACCCATTGCTGGTCGAAGGCCAGGTGCAAGGCGGCATCGCGCATTCGATAGGCCAGGCGCTGTTCGAGCGCACTGTCTATGACGAGAACGGACAGTTGCTCACCGGCGAGTTCATGGACTATGCCATGCCGCGCGCGAAGGATATCCCGGATTACATCATGGACAGCACGATCACGCCATCGCCCAGCAATCCGATGGGGATAAAGGGCGTGGGCGAGGCGGGCACGATTGGCGCGACACCCGCCATCGCCAACGCCGTGATTGACGCCCTCTCGCCATTGGGCATTCGGCATCTCGATTTGCCGTTGACACCTGAAAGAATCTGGCGCGCGATAGCGTCGGCAAAGAGTTAATTGAGTGGCATGGAATCGCCCCCTGCGCAACTCCTGTGGCCATTCGAACCTTGTAACTGGAAACAATGATTCCCGCTGCGTTTGATTATCTGCGGCCGGCAACGCTTGATGAGGCGGTTGCTCTGCTTGAATTGCACGGCGCCGACGCCAAAGTGCTCGCCGGCGGGCACAGCCTGGTCCCCGCCATGAAACTGCGTCTGGCCCAGCCGAAAACCGTTATCGACATCAGTCGCCTCACCGACCTTAACTACATTCGCGAGCAGGACGGCTGCATCGCCATCGGCGCGATGGCCACGCATCACGACATCGAGGCTTCGGCACTGCTCGGCGACGCATGCCCGTTGTTGACCGAACTCGCTCCACGAATCGGCGACGTGCAGGTGCGAAACCGCGGCACGCTGGGCGGCAGCCTGGTTCACGCCGATCCGGCAGCCGATTGGCCGGCCGCAATTCTGGCGCTGGACGCAGAGCTGGAAATTGCCGGAGCTGAGGGCCGCCGCAGCGTCAAGGCCGGCGATTTTTTCGTCGAGATGATGGAGACGGTCGTGAAGCAAAACGAAATCCTCTGCGAAATTCGCGTGCCGACGACGGCGAAATCGGTCGCTTATGTGAAGTTCGCCCAAAAGGCGAGCGGCTTTGCCATTGCAGGGGTCGCGGCTGTTGTGGACCTAGCGACGGAAACAGTTCGCGTCGGTGTGACCGGAGTGGCGGCCAGGCCGTATCGTGCCACGGCGGTGGAGAGCGCCCTGCGCGAAACCGGCCTCAACCAGGAAACCATCGGCCCGGCCGCAGGCAAGGCTGCCGAAGGCGTCGAGCCGCTGAACGATATTCATGCCTCGGCCGCATTCCGCGCTCACCTGGCTCGGGTCAATGCCAAACGCGCCCTTGAATCGGCCTTCTCACGCGTCCAGGCGCTTTGATTCATGATCATTCAGGGGACCTGCAGCCTGCCGCGCGCACCCGCAATCGTATTCCAGGCGCTGATTGACCCGACCGTTTTGCAACAAGCCATTCCGGGCTGCGAGAGAATCGAAAAGACCGGCGACGACGAATACCTGGCGCATTTGAAGATCGGCATTGCGGCCGTGAAGGGCAGCTATCGGGCCAGGGTCCAAATAAGCGAAAAAAGACCGCCGCACCGGTTCACCTTGCGCATGGAAGGGAAAGGCGCTCCAGGATTTGTCAACGGAACGGCGGGAATCGAACTCAAAGAAGACGGCCACAATGCACAACTCATTTACAACGCCGATGTGCAGGTGGGCGGGCTGATTGCCGCGGTGGGCTCGCGCATGATCGAAGCCGCTGCCAAAAAGCTCATCGGCGATTTTTTTCAGAAGCTTTCCGACGTGTTGAAGAAGTAATCTGTATCTGCCGTCCTGTCCATTCAGTGGATCAGACGCAGGAAAACGCAGTAGGAATAGAAGAGTGCTGCTTCCAAAACGATGAATACCACGAAACTCGTCCAGGCAACTGCCCAGTCCTTCCAGGTCTTGACCTTCCAGCCGTCCACCCATTTGCTCTTTGTGTTCACATTCGCCGTTACAGCAACTGAGATGCCAGGATCGGTTTTAGACGTTTCCAGGAGTAAAACCCTCCTGCTGCCTTCTCAATCGGGCGCACTTCTTGACACTGCCCCCGGAGCGCCGGTCTCCGACCCGGCGGGTATTCAAAAGCACCCCGAAACGCGCCGGATCGGAGATCGGCGCTCCGCGGCGCCAGTCGAGTCGGGGGCAGTAGTCAAGATCGCCCTTCTCAATCCTTCTGCTCAAGTTGACGCGAGAACCCGATAACGATAGTCTCCATCTGCAATGATTGCTGCCACCGCCAACACCCCAAGCACTCAGCCGAACTTTCGCGTCAGCGACGAACGACTCGTTCGCGTCACGGCCAGCGCCGCACGGAAGGTTAACTCGTTGCTGGCCAGGCAAGGCCGTCTCAGTGGAGTGTTGCGGGTCGCGGTCGTGGGCGGCGGCTGTTCCGGGTTGCAGTATAAAATGGATTTGCAGGACGGCCCGGCGAATCGCGATATCCTCGTCGAAACCAACGGCATCAAGGTGGTCGTGGATCCCAAAAGCGCGCTCTATGTCACCGGGAGCGAATTGGATTATGTCGACGCTCTCGAGGGCGGTGGCTTCAAAGTCAAGAATCCCAACGCGGCAAGCAGTTGTTCCTGCGGCGAAAGTTTCACCGCCTGACCAGGCTTGATTGATTTCAGATATCCATCTGAGATCGGCGCAGCCGCATGACCGATTACTTCGCACTGCTCAATGAACCGCGGCGGCCGTGGCTTGATCCCGCAGCTTTGAAGGCCAAATTCGTCGCGCTTACGGCCGAAGTCCATCCCGATCGTGTTTACAGCGCGACCGAAGCGGAGAAGATGGCCGCCACCCGGCGTTACGCGGAGTTGAATACGGCCTACCATTGCCTGCAAGAGCCCAGGGAACGCCTGCTGCATCTGCTTGAGCTGGAGCGAGGAAGCAGACCGGAAGAGGTGCAGAGAATTGACCCCGCCATCACTACTCTGTTCATGGAAATTATCCAGCTTTGTCGCGAAGCCGACGCATTCCTTGAGGAACGGGCCAGAACCAGTTCGCCGATACTGAAAGTGAAGCTGTTCGAACGCGGAACGAGGCTGAGCGAAAGGCTGAATACGTTGTTGCAGAAGTTGCAGGTGAAACGCGACGCGCTGGTCGTGCAGTTGAAAGACCTCAATCTGGCTTGGGAATCGGCCCCTTCCGTCGGTTCGCCGACTCGTATCCACGTACTTCCTTGCAGCCGGCTTGAGCACATTTATCGCGACTTCAGCTATCTCACTCGCGGGTCTCAACAGATTCAAGAACGCGTCGTTCAACTTTCTTTTTGACTGTCCAAACGCCCATCCAGAAACAAGTCACGCCTGCCAACTTTTAAGACAGCACGGGTCTTTTGGACGCACGAGTGAGAATCGCTGCTGCACGCTCTTCGGGTTTGCGTGGTGCTCAAAACTCAACAAACTGACGAAAAAGGTCCGGATTCAAGCTGCATTATTGAACTAAAACCGTCGGGGGAGTCCTTTGGTATGCCGACTGCTCGGTTTTGAAAGTATGGAAACCATACTGAATTTCGACAGCCGAAATGCAGTATTCGCCAGCCGTCTCCATCATCACGGTGGAGGCAGAAAGTCCCACCCTAATCTGCCTAATTGCGTTGGACCATGTCCTGCGCTCTTCTTGAATTGAGTTGTAGCCTGGCGGTCTGCTTCCACGGGCCGCCAGCTTTCTTCTCTGTTTCGTGCTCCGGGTTTCGAAATTGGAATCGATCATCTCGCCGCCTGGAACTGTTCACACGCAGTGATTGAAATGCCGTCGTTAGAACCGGATTGCCTCCTGTCAAAGCTCGAAACTCACTCAACTGCTCACAGCAACGGCATGCCCTTTGGCACTTTTACCATTATCGTCCCCGCTATTTTGTCGTGCCACGATTGTTTCTCGCGATTCCAGCCCGCCCAGAAGAATCCCAGGCCCAGGACCAGCGCCGAGAAGATGCTCGCCGCCGCCCGCACCAACGCCACACCCACAGCCACGGGCCGGCCATCCACACGGAGCAATTTGATTCCGACGACAATACCGCCCACGGTCGTGCCCTTCCACGCCCACATCGCCACGTGATACACCAGCCAAAGCAACAGTGCTTTCGGGCTGGTGATAATCACCACGAAAACGAACAGCAATACATCGAGCACCGTCGCACAGCTCCGCAGCCAGAATCCGGCACGCGGCAATGAAATAAGGTCCGCCGCCGAAGGCCCGGATTGCATCAGCGGCGGTTCCAAAGCAGCAGCCGGCGACACCGCCGTCGTGCCTGCGACCGCTGCCGTGCCGGCGATGGCTGGCGTCCCTGCGACCGCTGCCGTGCTTGAGACTGCTGTGGCGGCCGCCGCTTTCCCATTGCCTTCACGGCGCAGCCCCCCAAAAGCCGCCAGTGTGGCCGCGCCCATGCC
This sequence comes from Verrucomicrobiota bacterium, assembly GCA_003219675.1. Classification (GTDB taxonomy): domain Bacteria; phylum Verrucomicrobiota; class Verrucomicrobiia; order Limisphaerales; family AV2; genus AV2. The sequence goes on along the minus strand of QHPW01000086.1, from coordinate 18,800 downwards.
GAACGGAATAATCGCACACCAGACCAGAAAACCCAGAACCGGGATCGTGTAGAGCAGACAGAAAATCAACGCGCCGATCAGGAACGCGACCAGCGGAAGTTGAAACGTCGGCAGATTGAATTGCCTGCCCAATTGCGTCCCGGCAAACCGATACACCGCCACTTTTCCAAACAGGAAAGCCACGATCATCGCGCAGAACATAAAGGGCATGACGACGATTCCGACCACCGATACTGCCAGCAGGAATGTCAGTGGAGCAATCAGGACGAACAACAGAATGCCCATGAAGAACGAACTGACCGGCCTCTTTTCCAAAGCGTCAACGCACGCCTGGATCGGGCGCGGAAACAAGACTGCAATCAGCAGGTAGATGAGCAAACAGACCCCGACCACCACCCAAACCCAGCCGACTTGCGGCGCAATCGGCCGCGCCAGCATCAGTCCGTGAACCAGGTAGGTCTGAAGCGACTCAAATTTAGGGAGAATTCCGAACCTGGACATGACGTGCGGCGTGCCGCCAATCTTCGATCCCGGGTCCCTCGTCAGTGTGCCGCCAACCACAGTCACATCGCGTTCGATCTCTGAATTCGGCTCGAGGGTCGCAGATCCGAGAATCACGGTCATTTCACCTTCCACCCTCCCCGACACCCTGGCCGAGCCTCCCACCACGACCAGGTCGCCCGCCACCCGCCCGTGGATCGTGGCGTTGCCGGATACCACCACAACGTCCTTCGCTACTTCGTCCTCCTTCAGAACAAAATCGTTTCCCACCATCACGACGTCGCTGGCGCGGTGGCGGGCGTGGCCCTCCTCCTCATCGCCCGACTCCGTGGACGTCTTCGGCGATTCAGTGGGTCGCTCCACACCAACGGGCTCGTCTTTCTTCCCCGTCGAGGCATCCTGCGCCCGCACCGGCAGAACTCCGGCCAGGCCAAACATTGCCAGCGCAAGCGCCAGTCCGGGTTTTCCCAACAGCATTTTTTGTTTCATTTTAAGTACTCCTCATCGCCGATTCAATGCCAGCCGGTAACATGCCGTGCCGGCGGCGACACACATGAGATACATCGTCGCCGCAACCCCCAAGGCGATGAGCACGTATTGTTGGCCGCCTTTTTG
>QHPW01000086.1:13039-17663 GCA_003219675.1 Verrucomicrobiota bacterium | reverse complement strand
CGAACTGACCCATTGCCAGATCCTGTCCAGCGGATGGCCGATGCCCGCCGCCTGCCAGGCTGCTGCGCTGAAGTAAACCAGCGCCGTGCCGGCCGCGACGCACGCCGCGGCGGAGCTCACCTGCATCAGAAGCGGCCAACTCCACCACGATCGTTGCCACCAGCGTTGATGTTCTTTGGCGTGCACTGCCAGCATCACGCGGTGCACCAGCGTCTCCGGCGCCGGCAATTCGGGGAGCTTCCGCAGCTCGCGATGGACCAGTTGTTCCAGTTGCTTTTCGTTTTGCTCGTTCATTGCGTCTCAAAAATGCTTGGTTTTACGTCGGGCACGGATTCTCCGCTCCATGCAATCCGCCCCATTCTTCCTCGCCGGCCATCTTCAATTTCAGTTTTTTTCTCAACGTCTCGCGGGCGCGATGGATGTCCGTTTTGACCTTGCTCAGCGAGACGCGCAGTTTCGCGGCGATTTCTTCGTAGCTCATGTCCTCAAAGTGATAGAGCACCAGCGGCACGCGCTGCGCCGAAGGCAGCTTCTGCAAGACCGCCTCCAGCAATTGCCGATGGTCGCCTGTGGCCAGCTGCTGCTCGTGCGTGTCGGGCGCGGCCCACTCCGGCGTCGATTCGTCGTCGTCGCGGTCCGCCGACATTTCGGAAAAGAACCGCCAGCGCGCCCGGTAACGGGAGAGATGATTCAGACAGAGATTCCGCGCCACGGTTTTCAACCAGCCGCCGACCGTCGGGCTCTGTTTCAACTCGGCATAACGTTCGTAGGCTTTCAGGAAAACTTCCTGCGACACATCTTCGGCCTCGGCCGGGTTGCCCAGCAACCGAACCGCCGTGGTAAACACCATATTCTGGTAGGCCTTCATGAACGCCTCGAACTGTTGCGAGTCTGTCATCGTTTGCCCTATACCGGCGTAGGGTCATCTTAGGGGCAGGACACCGTTAATGGAACGAAAGTTGCATGAAAATGGCCAGTCTGGACCGTTGAACCGTCAAAAGGTTGAATCGTTGAATCGGCCCCGCTTCAAGGCTTGAATCCGAAGTATCCCTCAGCGCGGCAAGGCGTGACCAACGTGGCGCAGGCTTCCAGCCTGCATGCAGGTTCAGCGGACATTCCTGCCCGCGTTGGGTGTTGAAGGAGCGAGAGACGACGAAAAAAGCGAACGGCAAGATTGCCGCCTTTACCATGTTCTCCTCTTGAGAATAAGATCGAAACGGCCTGTCTCGGCAACGATCAAACCCTGTTGATCAGTCTCAATCGGTCCGGAACATCCAGCGGAAACGCGCTTTCAGCGAATCCGATCATCTCAGGAGACGGTCGAACGGTTTTGTTCGAAAGCTTCGCGTCCGACCTCGCCGCCAAGGATTTCAACGGGTTCAAAGACGTCTTCATGCTGAGGCTCGGCGACGTTGACTCCGACAACGACGGCATGGATGACGACTGGGAAATGACCTGCTTCGGCTCGCTGTCGCGCGATGGCACGGGCGACTTTGATGGCGACGGTGTGAGCGACCTCGCCGAGTTCAAAGCGGGAACCAATCCGAAGAACGACAGCTCAATTCTGCGCGCCTTGACGGTCACTTCGCTCAGCGATGGCAGCACGACGGTCTATTGGAGCGCGGTCCCCGGAAAAACCTACCAGGTCCAGTATAAAAACTCGGTATCCGACGCGAATTGGTTCAGCCTGCCTGGAACGATGATTGCAGCAGATTACACGGCCGCGAAACTTGATAACACGGCGGCCGCGAGCTCGAACCACTTCTACCGCGTCATGCTGGTGGCGCCCTGAAGGTTGACCGCAATCCGCCCCTCAGGGTTCTGCTTCATGCGGTTCGCAAGGACAATCTTTCCTTCCTCCTCGCACCTGGCAGCAACGCCACATCTCAGGCAACGCACCCGTTCCCTATTGATGAGAGGGCTGTTGAGGCAAGAGTCCGGCTTTTTTCAAACTCTGTTCTTCGGTCCTCTTGAATTCCTTGTCGGCCTCGGAAACGCCGGGCAGCTTGCCTTTTTCCGCCTCGACCTGTGCGCTGGCATCGGCGGGGTTTCTTAGAATCGTAACGTGCATCAGCAGCAACAGCTCCTTCCGGTCGTTGTTGCGGGTTTTGGTGCGGAACAAAGCGCCGAGGCCGGGGATATCCTTCAGTATCGGCACGCCGGATTTCGTCGAGATCCGATTGTCCTCGATGTAGCCGCCGAGCATGATGGTTTCCCCGTCAATCTTTACAAACTTGTCCAGCGAACTGATGTCCTGGTCGATGTCCAGCACCACCAGGCCGTCCGGCGTGATGAACGGTGTCACCTGCAGCGTCACACCCACCTGGACTTGTTCAACCGTGGATCGCGAGCTGACGCCCGTCCCGAAGCCGTAATCGTAGAAACCAGTGACATAAGGCACCTGCGAACCGGTAAAGAAATAACCTGGCACCGCATGAGAAGTTTGCAGGCGGGGTCGCTGCAGAATCCGCGTTCGGCTGTCGGTGGCCAGGGCGGCGAGTGAAACATCGAAGTTCTTGCCCAGTTTGCCGAAGTAGCTGAAACCGGTCGGCAGCGAACTGGCGATGCTCGCAATATTGGTAAGAAAGCCCGGACCATTGTTGATCCCGCCCGTGCCCGCCGAATTATTGCCAAAACTGACCGGCTTTTGCAGCCAACTGATGCCGAGGTTGTGTTCGTCGTTCAAAGAGACCGACAACACGACGCCCTCGATAAGCACCTGGGCCAGCAACACGTCCACTTTGGAAACGATGTTGGTGATCATTTGCATGTCCTGCTTGTTCGCGAACACGATCAATGAATTGGAGCGTTCATCGGGGACAATTCGCGCATCCGTCAGCAACTGCAATTCGGAAGCGCCGGCGGCCCGGTTCACAATCTGCCTCAAGCGATCCTGGAATGAGCTGCCCGGCGCGGCTCCAGGCTGGACGCCGCCCGCCTGGAGCGGCTGGTTGGCTTGCGGCTGACCATACACGCCGGTGCGGCTGCCGTAACGGCCTTGCGTTCCGAAGGCGCCACCGGTCGTCGGAAGTTGTCCGGGCCGCCGCTGCGTGGTGCTCGCGCCGGTACGCGCGCCGGTGACGGGATACCCCCCGCCGCCGCCCGCCCCGGAGATCAGCGCGTTCATGGTGTCGAACAAGTCCGTGACTTTGCCGTATCGGATCGGGATCACCTCCAGTTTGTAGTCGGACTCGATGGTGACGTCGATTTGTTCCACCAGGTCCAGCATCCGTTTGACGTTCGAAGAGTAATCGCGGATCACAAGGATCTGGTTGGAATCAACGGCGATGATCCCGCCCTGCGTCCTGGAGAACGACTGCAGCAGCGGCGCCAGTTCAGAGGGTTTGGCGGTCTTCAAATGAACAATGTGGGTGACGAACTGTTCCGCGTCCGGATACTCGCCGTCTTCGAGTTTGGAAATGGCCGCGCCGTGCAGAGGCGCCTCAGGCGAGGGGACGGCCTTCACGAATCTGTCGCCCTGGTTGATCATGGCGATGTTGTTCAGCGCGAGGGCGCCGTCCAGCGCCTGAATCGCCTCGGCTCGCGTCAAAGGGGTGTAATTGATGATGGTGATATTTCCCTGCAGATTGGCGGGGCGCAGAACCGTGCGCCCGGTCAACTCGGAATACCGCTCAAAGATCTGATCGACGGGGGCATTGTAGAACTTGAGGAAATGTTCCGGCCGCTCGATCTGGCCCGGACCGGCCGGATTGGCGTTCGTCGGCAATGGCGTTGGCGAAGCCGCGACACTGCCCGGCGCCGCAGGCCCAAGCTGCCCCGCGACGTTCGCGGACGGGATCGCGTTGGTCGTGGGGACGTTTGTAACGTTTGTGGCCGCGGGCGGCCGTGGAAACGCGGGCAATGCCAGCGCGTTTGTGTTCACCCGCGGCGCGCGATTGGTGAAGTTTTGCAGCAGCGCCCTTCGCCTCGCATCCAGGTTGGTGGCGCTGATGGCGACGTTGGTCGCTGCGGCGTTGGCGGCCGCGGGTGGATTGGCGTTCGTCGCGGCGGGCGGCGGGGCCTGCGCAGGCATTGGTCCTGCCAGGAGCGGAAACAGGAGAAGAAAACGAGCGGTCTTCACGGTTTTGGATGAGTTGGTGTTTTTTTCTTCACGGTTTGGTCGAGCTTAAGGCATCAGGCCTGACGCCGGGTTTGACCGTCGCCGGGCCGACCGAACTCTTCTTCTGGAAACTGGCAACAAGTCTCATCGAACCCATCAGTTTGAATCCGCCGGGGTCCGGATTAAGGTTCAGTTCCTTGACCCGGACCATCAAATCACTGTTCCCGATGGCAACCAGAAAATCGACCAGCTCTTTGGCACCTGTGGGATTAACACCAAGGTCCAGTGTCTGTTCCTCAAAGAATTCGTCGGTTTTCGCGCTGCTGCTCCTCGGCGGGACCCGGATTTGACTGTAATTCACCTTGCTATCGCGGGCTTGCGCCTGGATTCGCTGGATCAAGAGATTGCCCTGCGCCTGTTCCTGAGCCAGCACACCTGTGCCTTCGCCTTTCAATTTCTCCAACTTCACCTGAAACTCGTTGGTTTTCTCCAGCGTGGTTCGATAGATGACCAGCGTTTTTTGAGCCTTTTCCAAAGCCACCCTGGTCTGGTCCCATTCCTTGA
>QHPW01000086.1:8205-12851 GCA_003219675.1 Verrucomicrobiota bacterium | reverse complement strand
TGGCCTTGCTCATCGCCTCGTTGTATTCGGTGATCTTTGGCTCGTCCTCGTCATGCGCGTTGCCGCGCAACAGGATCCTGTCACCCTTTGAAAAATTGAACGAGGTGAGTGTTAATTCGGGCGGCAGCAATTCCGACGCGACCTTCCAGCAGTCGAGCGCGGCGAATTTGAGGTTGACCTGTTCCTGAAGAATACGCACGCGCTCTTTCAATTGCAGGGCGTTGGTGTAAGCCCCACTCAACGCGGCGACCTGGTTCTGCACTTTGCCGGCTTGATATTTGAAGACGTGCAGCGCGCCCAGGTAAATCAGCACGCCAAAAACGTAAACCACCGCCAGCCCGGCCAGACCGCGCATCCAGAGCCGGTCAATGAACTGCTGCTGGTAGCGCGTGGAAAATTCCGCCGGCAGCAGGTTCGCCTTGCTTTCGGACCGGGCGGCGCGTTGCGCGGTCAGCGCCGCCAGCGCGGGCACAGTGAGCGGCGGGACAAGCTCGATCGGTTCGTTGGCCCACTGGCGCAGAGCCGACTCCCAAACAGAGGCTACGGCCTGTTCCGCGACGAGGCGCCAGCGCGGGGGCGCGGCCAGCCAGCCCTCGATTTCGCCCGCCCAGGCAATCTGATTGAGCCGGGCGCCGAAGACCGACGCGCCCGCTTCGCCGGCAGGAAGATTCAGCAGGTTCACCCGCTGCAACACCCCGCCGCACCACCAGGCCGAGAGGCAAAGAGTCCTGGCTTCCGCGGGCTGGAGGTAAATCCAGACTCCATCGCCATCAATCGGCGTGGTCAACAACTGGTGCAGAAACGGCAGCTCCAGCCGGTCGGCCAGATAACCGGCGCTTTCCAGCTTGCCGAGAAAATCCTCAACCAGGCTGCGCTCCGCAACGATGACAATCACGGTCTGCAATTCACCGGACGAACCGGGGACAATCTCCAGGCTCCAGACGATCTGGTTCGCCGGGAACGGCGAAAGTTTTTCCAGTTGCAATTCCACCATGGAGCGCAATTCGTCCGGCTCGCATTTCGGCAGATGCACCACGCGCAGGAAGACCTGTTCGGTCGGCAGCCAGGCGATGTTCAGTTTCCGCCGCCAAAGCGTGCGCCAGTCCTTGGTGATCAGCCTGAGAGGTAGAGGAGCGGGTGAAACCAGCCGCTGTTCGGCATTCAAGCTGACCTGGCTGTTGCCGGTGGCGAATTGCCAGAGCTGGCGGGCGTCGGCGCCGACCCGGAGAACGTTGCAGGAATGCCAGCGGGTCGTCTTCACCTCAGACCTCCACCAGTCCTTTCATGTGCTCTTCGGTTTGCGTGACGCGCAGCACTTCCTCGATTGTGGTCAGACCCGCCCTCACCTTGTTCCAACCGTCATGGCGCAGCGAGCGCATTCCTTGTTCCATGGCCTTCTGCGCGATGGTCGAAGCCGGGGCCCGGTTCAAAATCAGGGGGCGAACCGCTTCATTGAGCAACAGGAATTCATAGATGCCCAGGCGGCCCTGGTAACCCAGCTGCCGGCATTCGTCGCAGCCCGCGCCGCGCCAGAATTTTGCGGTGGCAATTTCGTCCTCCGGAAAACCGATCTTGATCAGGTAATCCCGCTCCACTTTCTGTTCGATCTTGCAATGCGGACAAATCGTTCGGACCAGGCGTTGCGCCAGCACGGCTTCGACCGACGACGCGACCAGGAACGGCTCAATGCCCATGTCAATCAGGCGCGTGAAGGCGCTCGGCGCGTCGTTGGTGTGCAGCGTGCTGAACACCAGGTGGCCGGTCAGCGCCGCGCGAATCGCAATCTCCGCGGTCTCCAGATCGCGAATTTCGCCGACCATGATGACGTTGGGGTCCTGGCGCAAAATGTGGCGCAGACCGACGGCGAACGTCAGGCCGATGTCCGAGCGTACCGCGATCTGATTGATGCCCTTCAGTTCGTACTCGACCGGCTCCTCGATCGTGATGATGCGTTTGTGCACCGAGTTGATGGTGCTGAGGCAGGCGTAAAGTGTCGTGGATTTGCCCGCGCCGGTGGGGCCCGTCACCAGCATGATGCCATGCGGTTTGACAATGATCTCGCGCAAGGCGGTTTCGTCCGCCGGCGCGAATCCGAGCTTGTCCAGTGTCAGAAAAATCTTGCCGCGCGTCAGCAAACGAAGCGACACGCTCTCGCCGTAAACCGTCGGCACGGTCGAGACGCGGATGTCAATCTCCTCGCCTTTGATCCGGACGTTGATGCGGCCGTCCTGCGGCAGGCGTTTCTCGGCGATGTTCATTCCCGACATGACTTTGATGCGGGAAATGATCGCCGCCTGATAACGCTTGAGCTGCGGCGGCATCGGCGTCTGGTGCAGGATGCCGTCGATGCGGTAACGAATGCGCAACTCGTCTTCCGCCGGTTCGAAGTGAATGTCGGTCGAGCGGTCCTTGTAAGCTTCCCAGATGATCTGGTTGACGAACTTGATGACGCTGGCTTCCTGGTCGCCCTCGGTGATTTCCTTGTCCTCGGCCACGAGCAGCTCGATCGGCTCGTCCTCGGCCATTTCATCGAGTGTTTCGGCGCCGACGCCGTAATATTTTTTGAGCGCTCTTTCGATCTCGCTGCGCGACGCCAGCGCGAACTGGACCGGGCTCTGAGCGTCGAATTGCACCGCGTTGAGCATCGCGGCATCGAACGGGTTGCTGACGGCGACCTGCAGCGTCCCGTTTTCAAACTGGATCGGCAGGACGGAATATTGAAACGCCACTTTCGTGGAGATTTTCTGGCGCGTCTCCGATGGCACGGTCAGTTTGGGAAGCTCCAGATAAGGCCAGTCGAGCGTCCGGCCCAGTTGTTGAAGGAACTGCTCCTCGGTCACGCCGCGTTCGCGGCTGAAGAAGGCCAGCAACGGCTCTTGCGAGCCGCTTTCGGCGGCCACATGCCATGCTTTGAGCCATTGACTGAACTCGTCGGGCGAGGCCAGCGCGGCCTGGGCGAATACATTTTTGATGGACGTAAACGGCATCGGAGCTTCGCTCTAACAACAGTCTCTTATACAAGCGAAACTAAAGAAAGTTACGGTGAGGGTCAAAGGATTTAGACGCGATGACCGGTCGTTCCTTTCCAGCGCGTGAACACACCCCTCTTTGAGGACATACGGTCAGGACATACGTTTCGAATGAAAGCATTGGGCCGCCGGGAGGGCCGCGGCCTTCACGGCGCCGGTTCATTTTCTGCTTCCGCGCCGGAGGCAATTGCGCATCATTTCCAGCGCGCATGAAACCATTCGCCACGATCACGGTCATCGGCAAGGACAAAACGGGCGTCGTCGCCCGGGTCACCAGTTTTCTGTTCGAGCAACAGGCCAACATCGAGGCGCTCGAGGAACAGGTCACGCGCGGCCAGTTCAGCATGACGGTTCAGGTGTCGTGGAAGCCGGGTCAACTGAATGCCGACTCGGTCCGCGCGGGCCTCGAACGACTCGCCCGGATGCTCGGCATGGAAATCAGAATTCGCTTCACCGAGCCGAGCCGCCGGCAGCGCATGTCCATCATGGTCACACGCGAATCCCATTGTCTGGAAGGACTGCTGGCGGCGATCCAGGCGGGCCGGATCAACGCCGAGGCGACCGTCATTCTCGCCAACCGCCGCGAGTTGCAGGCCGTCGCGCGGCGCCATCGCGTTCCGTTTCTGATCGTGCCGTGGGAGAACCGCGCGAAAGCGGAGCAACGCGCGCTCAAGCACCTGAACGGGCATGAAATCGATTTCATCGTCCTGGCGCGGTTCATGAAAATTCTCTCGCCGAACTTCGTCTGGCGCTACAAAAACAAAATCATCAATATTCACCCGTCGTTGTTGCCCAGTTTTCCCGGGCCACAAGCCTATCGCCAGGCTTACGAGCAGGGCGTGAAAATCATCGGCGTCACCGCGCACTTTGTCACCATGCGCCTGGACGAGGGACCCATCATTGCCCAGGGCAGCTTCAATGTGCGTCCGAATTGGGGACTCAAGGAGATCGTTGCCGCCGGGCAAAGACTCGAAGCCAGGGTGCTGCTCAAAGCCGTGAAACTCTACCTGGCCAGGCGGCTCGACGTTTATTGGGGAATCGTCAAGCAAGTGTAGAACCCATTCCCTATTTGTGAGATGGGTTCCAGCCTTCGGCTCAAGCGAAAGGCTTTTTCCAGATCGGCACCACCCTTTTCATCTCGTCGATCAGCCATTCGCAGGCGGCGAAGGCTTCGCCGCGATGCGGCGCGACCACTTCGACCCAAAGCGACGGTTGGTTCACCTGCACAACCCCGATGCGGTGCACCAGCCGCACCGATTCAATGGGCCAACGTTTTTCCATCTCGCTGAACAAAAGGTGGAACTGGTGTTCCGCCATCTGCTGGAACGCTTCGTATTCGATGGCTTTGATCGGCTTCTCCTCCTCCGTTCCGCGCACCACGCCGAGGAAATAGACCACGGCACCCACGTCGTCGGACATTTTGCGCGTCGCCAGCAGCGCAGCTTCGTCGATCGGCTCGGCGGTGATGATCAGTTGGCGTTTCATTCCGCGCTCAGCGTTCCGAGTTCCGCGTTTTGATCAGCCGCCCTGCACCGGCGGGAAGAGCGATACTTCATCGCCCTCTTTCAGCACGTAACCGCGTCCCTGATAATCGACCCCGACGGCGACGAGCGTCGA
>QHPW01000086.1:6782-8193 GCA_003219675.1 Verrucomicrobiota bacterium | reverse complement strand
TCAGATCTTTGAAATAGGAATAAAAATGGACGGCGATTTTCATCTCAGCCGCTTTGATAATACTGCGGACGCAAGACGCCGACAAACGGCAGGTTCCGATAACGCTCGGCAAAATCAAGCCCGTAACCGACCACAAAAAGATCCGGAATGCTGAAACCCACGTAGTCGGCGCGCACCTTGTCCACGCGCCGGGCCTTTTTCTCGAGCAACACGCAAATTTTGATTCGGCGCGGTCTCGATCCGCGCAGCCTTCCAAGCACGCGCCTGAGCGTTCTGCCGGTATCGAGGATGTCGTCCACAAGCAACACATCGCGACCGCGCACCTCCAACCGGAGTTCTTTCGTGAAGATCAATTCGCGCGATTCGGCCCCTTCGCGATAGCTGGAAACGCCGATAAAATCCAGGCGCAAGGGGAGGGAAAGATGCCGGATCAAATCGGCCAGAAACATCACGGTGCCGTTCAGCAGCGAAACGACCACCAGGTCGCGCCCGATGAAGTCACGTTCGATTTGCCGGGCCAGTTCGCGCACGCGCCGTTTCAACTGCGCTTCGGTGATGAGCAGGCTCGATAGCTGCCTGCGCCAACGCACCGGAACCCGGGACCGAAGATTGAGGCTATGGTTTTTCAGTGGAGTCAACGATTTCGGGAGTTCAACGCGGAATCAAGCCAGAAAGTCATTGCGGGTCGGCGATGGTGACCTGTTGGATGCGCTTGCTCCCGGTGGCGGCGCTCCCGGATGCACACCCGGCCCCCGCACGAACAACTTTGCTCTTTGAACTTTCGTCTTTGGCCCCTATAAAAGCCGCATGTTACCCGTGCTGTTGAAGAACGGGGGCCTGATGATGTGGCTCATGCTGGGCATGAGTTCCGTGGTCATCGTGGTGTTCATCGAGCGGCTGCTGCATTATCACCGCGCGCAAATCAATTCCGGAGAGTTCCTCAACGGCGTGCGTAATGTGCTCAAGCGGGACAACGTCGTCGAGGCGCTCTCGATTTGTGACGCGACACCGGGACCGGTCGCCAGGCTGGTGAAGACGGCCATCCTGAACCGCGACCGGGGCAGGGAGGGGGTTCGCGACGCGTTGGAGGAGGCGGGTCTGCTCGAGGTGCCGCGGCTGGAGGACAAGTTGAATCTGCTCGCAACCATCGCCCAGATCGCGCCATTGATGGGGTTGTTGGGCACGGTAATGAAATTTATGCAAATGTTTCGCGACCTCCAGCTCGCCGGCCCCTTCGCCACACCCAATGAACTTGCCGGGGGCATTTGGGGATCGCTGATTTGCATGGCCGCAGGGTTGGCGGTGGCGATCCCCACCTATGCCGGCTACAATTATCTGATCAACCGTGTCAACAGCATCGTGCTCGATATGGAGAAGGCCTCGACAGAAATCCTGAACATCGTCGCGGACA
>QHPW01000086.1:1422-6720 GCA_003219675.1 Verrucomicrobiota bacterium | reverse complement strand
TTCGTCGCTGGTCTTCCTGCCGGGCGTGGCCATCCGGCTGCCCGAAGCGTCTGATCTGCCGGGAGTCACCGATCCGCCGTTGACGGTGGCGGTGGACACGAACGGGCGCTTCTACTTCCGCAGCCAGATCATCAAGGAAAGCGAGTTGCGGCTGCAACTGCGCAAGGCGGTTCGAGAAACCCGGGAACCGTTGGCCCTCGTGCTGATGGCCGACAAAAGCGTTTCCTACGAAATCCTGATGCGCCTGTACGTTCTGGCGAGTGAAACCGGGATAAAGCAGATTCTGCTGCCGGTGCGGACGCCATCTGCTTCCGCGCGAACCAGCGCCGAACGGTGAAAAGGTCGGCGTCAGAGCCGTTGTCGTGGTCGCGAGGCCGCTTGTGGGCTGCGTTCGTGATCGCGTTGCTCGCTCAGTTGGGTTTGATATTCTGGCTTTCGGAACGCAAATCCATCGTCCCGCGCCGGTCCGATTCAACCACCACCTTCTATCTCCTGGCAGATGCGCCGCCCGGCAGTCCCGTCACCGAACTGCTGGAGATCGAGGACCCGACGCTGTTTGCACTTCCCCATCCGCGGGTTTTTTCCGGACAGGCCTGGATGGCAGCGCCGCCGCTGCGGCATCATTCGCAGGACTGGACCGAGCCGATACGCTGGCTGTCCCTGCCGGTGGCGGAACTGGGCGCGACTTTCGCCGAATTCGTCTGCACCAACCTCGTCGGCCCCCGTCTGCTCGCGGACAAACCGGCGCCGCGGCTCAGCGAAGTGGCGGTATCGCCGGTGCCCATGCCGGCAAAATCAACGTTTCGCATCGAAGGCGACCTGGCCGGACGCGAGTTGCTCACACCGCTGGAGGTCCCTGCGATTCAGCACACGGACGTCCTCACAAATACCGTGATCCAGGTGTGCGTCGCTCAGCCTGGTTTCACCTTCTCTCCGGTGGTCATCCGCTCCAGCGGATCGAAGGAGGCCGATCAGAAGGCGTACGACCTGGTGAAGACGGCTCGCTTCAAACCTGTCGCCCGGACCGATTCAACGGCGTCGCGCAATCCGTCGGCGCTGACCTGGGGCAAAATTATTTTTCAATGGCACACGCTGGAGATGCCCGCCACCAACGGCGCAGTTGCCCGGCCTTCCCCATGACACCTGACAAATTGTTTTTTCTTTATGTGTTCATCCTGCTTGGAGCTTTGGGCGGGGTGGCGGTTTACTACGAATATCGCCGAAAACGCTTTGAACCGGAACCGAGCGAAGACAATGTTTTCCGGTGCGAGAAATGCGCCTTCGTCTATACCGACGATGCCGACGTGGACCGCTCGCGTTGCCCGCAATGCGGAACCCTCAACAAGGTGTTCAAGTTCTGAGGAGGGGAGTATAGGCGCGTAGGATTTCCAAACCGCCCCATCTCCATTGCTCCAACACTCCCTTACCGTCCCGCGCCTTCAACTTCCCGTCTTGACCTCGACCACATCGTGCGGCGCGGCCTCGCGCATGCCGGCGGGGCTGACGCGAATGTAACGGGCTCTCTCGCGCAGTTGGGCCTGGTTCGCCGCGCCAAGGTAGCCCATGCCGGACTGGATGCCGCCGATCAGCTGGGTGAGAACCAGGTCAAGGGAAGGGGAAACTTCCTTGAGGGCCTCGACGCCTTCGGGCGCGACCTTCTGCGTGTTGATCGTCGAGTAGCCGTAACGCGACGCCGAACCGGCTTTCATGGCGGCAAAGCTCCCCATGCCGCGATATTGTTTATACAGTTTGCCGCCGATTTCCATCATCGGCCCCGGCGCCTCCGGGCAACCCGCGAACAAGCCGCCACAAATGACCGCGTCTGCCAGAGTCAACGCCTTGACTATGTCGCCGGATTTGGTGATGCCGCCGTCGGCGAGGAGGGTCACACCTTTGTGTTGCGCAGCGCGCGAACAAACGTAAAGGGCGGTGAGTTGTGGAATGCCTACGCCGGCGACGATGCGCGTGGTGCAAATCGAGCCGGGTCCCTGCCCGATTTTGATGGCATCCGCGCCGCTGTCCGCCAGATACTCGACGCCCGCGGCGCTGGTCACGTTGCCCGCGATGATGGGCAGACGCGGAAACGCGTCGCGCAGCATTTTGACGGTTTCACCCACGCCCCTGCTGTACCCGTGAGCGGTCGAGACCGCCACCACATCCGCGCCGCGTTCCACCAGCGCGCCGACATGGTTCAGGATGCCCTCGCGATCGAGGTCGCCGAAGGCATTGCGGGTGGCCGACACAGCGGCCCCGCAGATGAGGCGGAAGTGTGAGTCGCGTGCCGGTTTGAACTGGGCGCTGCGCTCCTGCGTGATGCGCTCCACGTCGCTCATCGTGAACAGCCCGCGCAAACGGTCTTCTTCATCCACCACGAGCAATTTGTGAATGCCGGGATGGTCGGTAAAAAATTTGTCGGCGCGGGCGATGGGGTTTGCGCCCAGTTCCGTTTGTTTGATGGTATGAACCTGATTCCGCGGCGTGAGCGCCTCAGCCACCTTGCGCTTGGCGTAGCGCGGTTTCACGACATGACCGGACAGCAGGCCGACCAGCCTGCCTTCGCCATCCACGACAGGGAACGTGCTGAATGCGAACTTCCGTTTTTCGATCATTTCCAGCACTTCTCCAATCAATTGCTCCGGCGCGACTTTGATCGGGTCCTGGATCAGCCCGTGCACGTGATTTTTGACACGGCTGACTTCGGAAAGCTGTTGCTTCTCCGGCATGTTGTAATGGATGAGACCCAACCCGCCGTTGAGGGCCATGGCAATCGCCATGCGCGCCTCGGTGACCGTGTCCATGTCCGCCGAGATCACCGGGATATTGAGGTTCAGCCCTTCGGCGAGCCGGGTGTCGAGCTGTGTGTCGCGCGGGAGAATCTCGGAATACAGCGTGGCCAGGGTGACGTCATCATATGTGAGTGCCAGGCTGCTGTGCGCACTGAAAAAGGCTTCGGCCGGCTGGTAGAAGCCGGCATCGACGGGATTGGGCGGCTGTGCCATGTCCAAGAATGTCGGTCTCGGCTCCTTATGGCAAGGGGAATTCGGGCGCACGATTCCAGAGGGCTTCTTGACACGGCCACCAACGTGGGCCACACGCAGGCGGAGCGCCGGTCTCCGACCCGGCGGTTCCGGCGCAGGATCGGGTAATGCTGCCGGACCGGAGGCCGGCGCTCCGGTGGCAGCGTCAAGATGCGCTCGATTCCCGATGAGCGTCGCTAAAAGTTTGACAGATTTCCACGGCGGGTATTTGCTATTGCCCGTTCACAACCAATCGGAGAAGAGACATTTCGCTTCTCAAGTAACCGAAATAAATTGACGCAAAATCTTCCGGGGGTCCTATGCGAAAATCCGCCCTTTTGTCCTGCCTGTTCGTGCTCAGCTTTGCGACGCCCGTCGCCGCTGCAGATCAACCGTCCCTCAAAGATGTTTCCCATCTGGCATTGCCCGGTGGGCCGATGGCCGCGGTCGATCCGCGGCTGAAACACGCACAAGGTGAAGTGGAGGTCGTCGTCCGCCTCGGCGATGTGCCGCTGGCGGTGGCTCAGGGTGAAGGCGCAAAGAAACGCGACCTGGCGCGCGCGATCCGCGCCCTGGGCGGCCGGGAAATCGCCCGCGTCAGCAAGGCCCTCAATGCCGTCATCCTGAGAGTGGATGCCTCGCATATTCAGACCATTGCCGGGTTTCCCAACGTGATCTCGATCCGGCCGGTGATTGATTACAAGCTCGACCTGATCGAAACTGTTCCCTACATCGGCGCCAAGGCGGCGCAGGACGCGGGGTTCGACGGCACCGGCGTGACGGTCGCGTTGCTCGATTCGGGGATTGATTACACCCATAAGAATTTCGGCGGACCGGGCACGGCCGAGGCGTACGCGGACGCTTATGGCACGGATACCGACGATGTGAAGAACACCACTCTGGACGGTCTTTTTCCCACTGCCAAAGTGATTGGCGGCTACGATTTCGTCGGCGAAGTCTGGCCCGACGGCCCGTTGCTGCCCGATCCGGACCCGATTGATTTCGGCGGTCACGGCACCCACGTGGCCGACATCATCGGCGGCGCAAGTCTCGACGGCGCACACAAAGGCGTCGCGCCGGGAGTGAAATTCTACGCGCTCAAGGTATGCAGCGCGGTGTCGTCCAGTTGCAGCGGCATCGCGTTGCTCCAAGCCATGGACTTTGCGCTCGACCCAAACGGCGACGGCGACATCTCCGACGCCGTTGATGTGATCAACATGTCACTCGGCTCGGCCTATGGCCAGCGCGAAGACGACCTGAGCGAAGCCTCTGCGAATGCGGTGCGGCTTGGGGTGGTCGTCGTCGCGGCGGCGGGCAACGACGGCGACCGGCCCTACGTCACAAGTTCGCCGGCATCGACGCCCGAAGTCATCAGCGTGGCGCAAACACAAGTGCCCAGCGCAAAGCGGTATCCACTGATCGTCAATTCACCGGCCGCGATCAGTGGCCAATACAAAAACACCGAGACGGTATCCTGGGCGCCGGTTGGCGCCGGCTTCACCGGCGACGTGGCCTACGTCGGGCGAGGTTGTCCGGCAGATGCCGTCAAGCCGGGTGATCCGGAAGATCCGTATTTGGCGAATCCCGCCGGGAAAGTAGCGTTGATTGATCGCGGCGGGTGTGCCGTGAGCTTGAAGGTGGACCGCGCCGCCAGGGCCGGCGCCATTGGCGTGATCCTCGGATTAGTCGCCCCGGGCGATCCGATTTCGTTTTCGCGGGGTGGCGGCGACACGTTCGTGCCGACCCTCGTCATCACTAAAGAGATCGCTGACAGGCTTAAAGCCAACCTCGCGGCGCCCGTGAACGTGACGGTCTCGCCGGCGGTGTTCATCCCGCTCGTCGGCGGCGTGGTTCCTACATCCGCGCGCGGACCCAGCTACAGCTACAACGCCATCAAACCGGACATCGCGGCGCCGGGCGCGTCGGTTTCGGCCGTGGTCGGAACAGGCGATGGCCAGGAAGGCTTTGGCGGGACATCCGGCGCGACGCCGATGGTCGCAGGCAGTGCGGCGCTGTTGATTCAGGCCTACCCCGATCGCGGACCGGCGGAGATCAAAGCACTGCTCATGAACACGGCGGAGATCAACATTCAAACCGATCCCGCCCTGGGACCGGGCGTGCCCGCCCCGATCACGCGGATTGGCGGAGGCGAAGTCCGTGTGGACCGCGCGCTCAAAAGCAAGACGGCGGCCTGGGATGCAGACGCCTTGACCGGCAGTTTGTCGTTTGGGTATCACGCCGTTTCCGGGCACAGCGTGTTCACCAGGCGAGTGACGGTGCG
>QHPW01000086.1:0-1405 GCA_003219675.1 Verrucomicrobiota bacterium | reverse complement strand
GAACTACTCGAACCACCAGCGCACTTTCACCGTTGCTCCGCAATTCCGATACGCTGACGATGCCGCCAGCAAGGCCGTAACTGTGCAGGCGCCATCGCATATTTTTGTACCCGCCAATTCCAGCGCCAGCTTCAATGTGTGCCTCTCGGTCAACGCAAGCCAGCTTCCGATTTGGAACCTCAACGGCGGCGATCTGGGCGGCGAAGGCGATTTGTTGCAGGGCCTCGAATTCGACGGCTATCTCAACGTCTCGGACGGGGCGGACAACGTCCATCTGGCCTGGCAGATCCTGCCACACCGGGCAGCGGAAGTGCAGCCCATCAAGACCACCGTGGCCGTGAACAGAGGCAGTTCGGGAACGGTGCTGCTGAGCAACCGAGGCGGAGCGGTCGATGGCCGCGTGGAGGTTTTTTCACTCACCGGCACCAGCCCGCAGATCCGGAGAAAATTGCTTCCCGGACCGGGTGACAACTTTGCGATCATCGACCTGAAGTCCGTCGGCACGCGGCTGGTCGATATCGGCGGCGGCGAGTTAGGAATTCAGTTTGCCATTAACACCTACGGCGAGCGGGCGCATCCGAACTATCCGGCGGAATTGGACGTGTTGATCGACGCCAACCGCGATGGCACGCCGGACTTCGACGTGTTTAACAGCGAACTCGGTCCCTTGGGCTCCAGCGGCCAGAACGTGGTCAATGTGCTCGATTTAAACACCGGCGATCTGAATGCTTATTTCTTCACGGACGCGGACCTCAATTCGGCAGATGCCATTCTGACCGCGCCGCTCTCGGCAGTCGGTCTGACGCCTGACACCCGGTTCGACTTCTCGATCTTTGCCTTCGACAATTATTTCACCGGCAACGTGACCGATTCCATCGAAGGAATGACTTACACGCCGCAGCAGCCGAGGTTTATCGCTTTCGGCGTGCCTGACAGCGGCGTGCCGGCCGGCGGCGCGAGCCTCCTGAATATTGTTGCGGTTCCAGGCGGAGAAACCGCCTCGCCGTCGCAATTGGGTCTGCTGCTGTTGTATCGCGACGGCAAACCGGGCCGGGAAGCCGACGCCATCAGAGTCGGGCGGCATCCGTGAGCCCGCGGCGGGTAATGGCGTTCTGATTTCCCCTGATCCAAAGGGGAACCGCAATCCGCCGGACCGAAGGCGTCCTGGAGAACCGAGCCGATTTGTTCGGTCAAAGTCGCGCGATTTTCTCCAGAAGCGCAGTGGTGGATTTGCCGGGCACAAAACCAAGGGTGACGATCTGGCCGCCAAACCCTGCCACAAGGTCGCGTTCTTCCTTCGGCAATTGCTCGACGCTGAAATCCCCGCCTTTGACGTAAACGTCCGGCTGTGCCGCCGCGAGAAACCGGGTCGCCCGGATTTCGGGAAAAATGCAAACCGCATCGA
>QHPW01000369.1:910-3514 GCA_003219675.1 Verrucomicrobiota bacterium | reverse complement strand
TGTATCCATTTAGTTACACGCTCAACAGCCCGCTCGTAGCGGCTACCGGAGACGGTCAGTTTAATATGTTTAATCACGGCATGGCGTCGATTCGCCAGGATACTTGGACGTCCCCAGACACATGGAACGTGCCGGTGCGTCAGTTCAAAGCGAATTTGATAAACAATCCGTCCGGCAAGGTGATGTTCGCGGATGATCTGATGGCGTACGAGAAAGAGCAATGGGAAATCGCCACTGGGGAAACTATTCTGTTTTCTGGATGGAAAGGCTGGAGCAGCGGGTGGATTTGGCCGTTTGACAAGATTACCTGCCGGCACACGGGCAAGGGTAACGTTACGTTTGCGGATGGCCATGTGGAAACGGTCCGACCGCAGTTCCGAGAAGGGTAACGTTACGTTTGCGGATGGCCATGTGGAAACGGTCCGGCCGCAGTTCGGAGAACTGACAGAACATTGCGACCCGCTGGAGTGAGCGCAGTGTCTCGCACAGGAGTAACCATCACTTCAGTCAGGGCTCACGGGGACGCTCGCCCACCGATTTCGTAACGATCAATTGCCCAGGAACGTCGCGTCTGGTGATTCCAGCCGGAGGTGTTCGGGCAATTTCGTCGGGTCCAGGCGCAGGAGGACGGTGTGGGTGCCGTCGCTCAATTGAGCGCTGAGTTCCGGAGCGGCGCCAATCGGTTTGCCGTCGATCCAAACTGCGGCGCCCGGCGCGTCGGACAGTTTGAAATGCGTTTTGCCGGCGCCGGTCACCTGGAATTTTGCGCCGAGGAAAATGCCGACCAACCCGGCGTACTTGTTCAGCTTCATCGTGGCCTGGATGTCGTCTCTCAACAACCGGCCGTTCACGAGCGAATAAACCGACTGCCAATCGCCACTGTTCAAATCGCCTGCCACTATTCCATCCAGGCCGAATTGTTCGGCCAAAGGGGCCGGGCTTGCCCAATTCAGAAAGAAAGCGGAACAGGTCAGCGCGCTCCTGGCTGCTCAAATTGTCGATCAACCCGGACGGCATCAGCGAACCGCCCATGGTCCGGTTCCTGACATTGTTGCTGGGGACCGCGACTTCTCTGTTCGACACGTCGCGGATGACGAGTTGCTCGTTGTTTTCGCGCACCAGGATGCCGGATAATTCCTGGCCGTCCTGCGTCTCCAGCACCACCGCGTTGTAGCCTTCCTTGATCTTGCGGTTGGGATAAAAAATCGACTCGACCAGATAATCCACCGGAGCGCTCGCGCCAATCGAGGTCAGGTCAGGCCCCACTTTTCCGCCCACACCGCCAATGGCGTGGCAGGTGAGGCAACCGAGTTCAGTCCGGCGAAAAACCTTCTCGCCACGCGCCGGATCGCCTTGCGACGCGACCGACGCCGCAATCTGCTGAATTTCGGCGGGCGTCAGAGTCAACCCGGCGTCTTCGAGACCGGCGCTGCGCGTGAGCGCGAGCACCAGCTCGGGCTCATTGCGCCCGCCTTCGCGCGCGACACGAAGCCCGGCCCTGGCCGTCGGCGCGGGAAAACCGCTTGCCGGGAGGGCGCGGGAAAGTGACGTGGCTGCGCCCTTGAGGTTCAGCAGCGCGCGCCAGAGTTCCATCGAATCGTTTTCATTTGGCGTCGCAACGAGAACGGCGACCGCCAGCGGCGCGGCCTTGTTCAAATCGAGCGCGGCGAGTGCCAGCGCGGCTTTTTGGCGAATTTCGAGCGGCTGGTCCGCCTCACACAGCGGCAACAGTCCGTCAATCGCCCCCTGCCCGCCGGTTTCACGTAACGAATCAAAAGCGGCTTGCCGCAGTGACGCCGGAGTCTCCGGCGCGCCGGCGATGGAAACGAGCCGCGGGAGAAATTGCTTGAGGTCTTTCCAGGTGCCGGCGAGCCGCACCGCTTCGGCGCGGACTTTCTCGCCCGGTCCGGTAAACAGTTTTGCAAGATTTTCGAGGCCGCTCGCCGGTTTTGCGTTGCGGAGGCGCGAGGCTTCGTTCAACGCGGCAAGTGCGCGGACGGAGGCGGATTCATCGAAGCCATTTGCCAGAACCTGGTCGAACAGTTGTTGCAGTTCCTTCGCGGCGCCCGCGCGGCCGATCAATTCAATCCACGCGCCGCTGCCTTCGCGCGCGAGCGGTTTGTCGCCAAGCAACCGGCCGAGCACCGCGCTGGCCTTCGCCGGCTCGATGGCTTTCAAGCCGTACTCCAATTGCTTCTCATGTCCCTCGATTTTCCATTCGCCTGATTTGATGGCGGCGATCCACGGATCGACCAGGTCGTTGATGGTGAGCCACAGGGCGTAGTCGAGGAACAGGTCCATCGGTTTGTCGAGTACGCCCAGGGCGAGTTCGGCGGATTTTGCGGAGGGAATTTTCGCGAGAGCGCGCAGGGCTTCGAGACGGACGCGAGGAGATCCGCCGGCGATGAGCCGGCCAAATTCGGCAGTCGGATTGTCCAAGGGAAGGATGTTGTTCTCGAGGTAACGCGCTCCGGCGACGCGGAGTCGGTAGTCTTGTGACTCCAGAACGTGCTTGATCAGTCCAAGATCAAATACACCGATCGCTTCGTTCAACCAGAGCGCTTCCAACCCTGCTCGTTCGTCGGTTTGTTTGGTTGCCCAGTT
>QHPW01000369.1:0-806 GCA_003219675.1 Verrucomicrobiota bacterium | reverse complement strand
ACACGCCATATCCGCCCGTGTTCCTTGTCGCGGCGCGGGTCGCGGAAATCCACTTCGCCGTGTTGAATGATCGGATTCGACCAGTCGGCGACGTAAAGCGCGCCGTCGGGACCGAACTTCACGTCAATCGGACGGAAAGTCACGTTGGTCGAGCGGAGCAGATCAGGCATTTCCCTGGTTTGAAAGCCGGCGCCGGCCTCGCTGTATTTGAAATGCACCACGCGATGCGCGCGGAAGTCGCAGGTGATGAAGTCGCCCTGCCAATCGTCGGGGAACTGCGGCGAACGGACGACTTCGAGGCTGGCGAACTTCGGATAGTTGCCCGGACTGACGCTCTGCAATTCGCGGCGGGCGCCCGCGTAGGTGAAATACATCGCGCCCGGCACGCAGTAGGAAATCCCCTGAAAACCCGCTCCGTCGGTGAAGAACGAATTGCCGTAATCGTCCCAGACATGGCCCCACGGATTACAGCCGCCGCGCGTGAAGACTTCGAGTTGATACGTGTAAGGATCGAAGCGCCAGATGCCGGCGCTATTTAAAGGCGCGATGCCCCGCGGCTAGATGGACTGGTTCATGTAGATGTGCCCGTCGTAACCCCAGCGCAGCGTGTGCAGATTGTGGTGCGTGTCCTCGGTGCCGAAACTGGAAAGAACAATCTGCTTTTCGTCCGCCTTCCCGTCGCCGTTGGTGTCCTTGAAATAAAGCAACTGATGACTGGCGGCGACGTAACAACCGCCGTTGCTGTCGGGCAAAACGCCGGTGGGAATGAGCAAACCGTCGGCGAACACGGTGGATTTTTCGGCCTT
>QHPW01000368.1 GCA_003219675.1 Verrucomicrobiota bacterium | reverse complement strand
TTGTGAGATTATAATGAATACAGTCCAGTGCGGAAACACTCTGAGCCATGCCGATATTGGCCACGCCACAAATACCTGGAAGAAGACCCGACCCCGTGTCGTTTGTCCCGGACGAAAAGCCGCGCGTCAAAGTGTTGACGGCAGCCTGGCTAAAGGCTACGCTTCTAAACCAGTAAACCCGATAGCGAAACGAAGAACCACGAAACTTTTATGAAAGACTGCATTTTGGGCAAATGCCGCATGCCTCGCGGGAAGAAAGCCCACCCGTGGGCATTCACCCTGATTGAGCTTTTGGTCGTTATCGCCATCATTGCGATTTTGGCTGGACTCCTGTTGCCAGCGTTGGCGAAAGCAAAAACCAAGGCACAAGGCATCATGTGTATGAGTAACGGCAAGCAGATGACTCTGGCGTGGTTGTTATTCATCGATGACAATAACGATACGGTCCCTGGGAACTACGACGGGGGGACGGGCGTAAACAACACGAACAAGACATGGGTGATAGGCTGACTCGATAATTCAACCTTCAGGCAGGATAATACGAACACATTTTATTTAAGCGCTGCCCAGTTGGGTCGCTACGCTACCGCGGTCGGGATTTATAAGTGCCCGGCCGATAAAAGCCTGAGCAACAAGAACAAGGGTGTTCCCAGAGTCCGCAGCATCTCCATGAACGGCTATATCGGTGAGCTGAGCAGGAGTGACACATACACGGCCGGGTACCGGAATTTTCTGAAATACTCCGGAATGCTTAACCCGGGTCCATCCAAGACCTGGGTGTTCCTGGATGAACGTGAAGACAGTATCAACGACGGTTGGTTTGCGGTGGACATGGGGGGATATGACCCGATCAATCCGAATGCGTACACGATTGTGGACTATCCGGCCAGCTACCATAATCGCGCTGGCGGTTTTTCCTATGCGGATGGTCATTCAGAAATCAAGAAGTGGCAGGACGGGCGTACAACGCCAAACCTCAAGTTTGGTCAACTGCTTCCGCTCGGAGTTGCCTCGCCACGGAATCCTGACGTTGCCTGGATGCAGGAAAGAATGTGACAACAAGCCGTTTTTGTTTTTCGACCGACACTGTTGAACGAACCTTTCCTGTGGTCGGATCTCCGTTCTCCACCAGGCACTCAACAAGCGTCGCCTCTCTCGTTGGCGTGCGAGACAGACTGATTCTGGAACCTTTCCGGCGCGAGGAAGAGCAGGTAATGTTCATAACGAGACCTGAAGCTGCTGCCGAGGGTTCAAACAGCGCCAGGTGCATTGGATTGTGAAATTGAGCCGACATAAGGCAGGATCGGAAAAGTCTCTGGCTATCGAAAAAGGGACCGTTTCCGATGAGGATCGACGGTTTGTTGTCGCATGGCTCTCACGGCCGAAACACCTTCTGACGCTTGCGATCCTCGCCACCATAGTGTTTGCAGTCTGGCATGTTTACTCGAAGCGCTCAGAAGTTTCCCTCACCATTCCGGTGCCTGCAGACCTGGACCGTCTCGATCCACAATTGCGGGCTTATTTGCAGGAGAAACTCGATTGGGTGCGCGAGAAACCGCATGACACAAATCGCCAGGCGACTCTCGGAATTGTCTATGCAGCCAACGGTCTCTGGGAGCGGGCGCGCGACGCGTTCCGAAACGTCGAGCAACTCGACCCCAATCAACCGCTGGCGTCGATGTATGTTGCGGTGGCCACACAGGAGCTCGGAGACCTGGCCGAGGCCGTTCGAATGTATCGCGATCTGACACTCCGGTTTCCCGATTTTGCGCCCGGGTACTACCGTCTTGGCGACGCCTCGCTGCGCGCCGGAGAAGTGGCCCAGGCTGAGGCGGCCTTTGGACGTCTGATCGCCTTGGCGCCGAAGGAATGGCGCGGCTATGCCGGGTTGGGTGACGTGAAACTTCGAGTCGGACAATACGCCGAAGCCGCCCAGGAACTGCAGCAGGCCATTCAGTTGGCCCCCGACGAAAAAATGGCGCACCATCTTCTGGGACTGGCCTGCCGGGGACTGGGGCGCAAGCAGGGCGCAGAGATGGAACTGAGCCGAGGATTGAATGCCGAGCATTATCCAATGCCCGACGCATGGTCGGTCACCGCCGCCCAGCACATGAATCTTCTGCCGGATCTCTTCGACATGGCCAAACACTATTCCACAACAGGCAACCCCGCCAAGGCGGTGGAGATCCTTGAACGCGCGCTGAAATTCCATCCGGGCGACAAAGGTGTGATGAACCATCTCGCTGCCGCGTACAATCAGTCAGGCCAACCGCAAAAAGCCCGGGAGCTGTTGCTTCGGGCAATCCAGAATGACGATCGGAATCTGCCGGCTTACATCGGGTTATCCTATAGCTGCGCGGCACTGGGGGCTTCCAATGACGCGATCGCCTACGCCTCTCGAGCCATTGAACTGGGGACAAACAACCCGCAGTCGTACATGGCAAAAGCAAACGCGCTTCTGGCCGCAGAACGAGATACCGAAGCTCTTGCCGCATTGGAGTCCGCCTACCGCTGTGATCCCAGGAGCGCAGACATTCAGATGACGATGGGAGATGTATGCCTGCAGAATCTGGACCGCCAGACAGACGCCTTGGAACACTATCAATTGGCTGTTAATCTGAATCCGGCGTTGGTGTCGGCCCACGTGCGGATTGCGCAGTTACATATTGAAAGAGGCGCTCAAAGCGAAGCGCTCAAAGCCATTCAGACCATCCGAAAAATTGCCCCGGAAAACCCCGCCCTCCCGTTGCTGGAAGACCGGGTGAACAAACTGGCATCCCCCAAAAACAACCGTGACTGAAGACAAAGGCGGATCCAATCGATTCTCACGGGCCTGTCAGCATGTTCAGCGCAACTCCTCCGTACACAGAATTGCTCGTGGAGTCATGATGCTGCTGCCGCTATTTCTCATCGGTTGTTCCCCATCTTCGCCACCCCCGGCGAAAGCGGACAATAAGGGTCCGCCTGAATTCAAATCGGTCAAACCCTGGTTCGAGGAAACAGCCCGACAGTCGAATCTGAACTTCAAGCACACTTCCGGACACAGTTCCCGCTTCTACATTCCAGAGATGGAGACCGGAGGCGTGGGGTTGCTGGACTTTGACAATGACGGTTTGCTGGACATTTTTTGCGTGAATGGCGGCTCGCTGGATCCGTCTGTGACCAACCGTGCCGGCAACAAGCTCTATCACAATCTCGGCAACTGGAAGTTCGAAGAGGTCACTGAACGCGCTGCTGTTGCCGGCCACGACACCTATGGTATGGGTTGCGCTTGCGGGGACTATAATGGCGACGGTCTTATGGATATCTATGTCACCGGTCTCAACCGCAATATTCTTTATCGAAACAACGGTGACGGCACGTTTAGTGACGTCACCGACGAGGCGGGCGTAAGGAGCGGTTCCTGGGGTACGAGTGCCGCATTCTTTGATTACGACCTGGACGGACGCCTGGACCTTGTCATTGCCAACTACATCAGCTGGTCGCGAGATCGCGAGATGGATTGTTTCTCGCGCGGCGGTCTTCCAGACTATTGCTCTCCTATGAACTACAAATCTCCGGCGATGGACACGCTCTATCACAACAGAGGGGACGGCACCTTCGAGAACGTCACAAGGTCTGCCGGATTGGACAAGGCTTTCGGCAATGGGCTGGGAGTGGTGTGCGCCGATTTCAACCACGACGGCAGACCCGATATTTTCATCGCCAATGACGCCATGCCAAATCAATTGTGGATGAACCAAGGGAACGGGAAGTTCGCCGATGAGGCCATGATCCGAGGCTGCGCAGTGAACCGAATGGGAATCGCCGAGGCGGGCATGGGTATCGCCGCTGTGGACCTCTACCAGCATGGCTGGCTCGACTTGTTTGTGACGCATCTGGAAGCGGAAGGAAACCGGCTTTGGGTCAATACCAACGGATACTTCACGGACCTGGTGAGGCCGAAGGGGCCGGGCTTCCCGAGCCTGCCGTTCACCGGTTTCGGCGTGGTTTTCGCCGATTTCGATAATGATGGGAATCTCGATCTTTACGCTGCCAACGGCAAGGTCAAATACGGTCAACGTGACTTCGGTGCCAAAGACCCTTACGCTGAACCGAATACTCTGCTCCGCGGCCTGGGAAACGGCGACTTTGAAGAAGTGTTGCCAGGCGGAGGCACAGTGGAGCCGCTCATTGCTACGAGTCGCGGCATGGCGGCCGGTGACCTGGATAACGACGGGTCCATCGACATCGTCGTGATCAATCGCGATGGGCCGGCGCACTTGCTTCGCAATGTCATCGGATCTCGCGGCCATTGGATCATGTTCAACCTCCTGAACAGCAAAGGATCTTGCGCGGTCGGCGCGATTTTACGGGCTGAAGCCGGCGGAAAAATCTGTTGGCGGCAGGTTTGTCCGAATCAAGGGTACTGCTCCAGCAATGATCCGCGAGTCCATTGCGGTTTGGGCGACTCGCAACAAGTTGATCGCGTCACGGTACGTTGGCCTGACGGCACTCAAGAATCCTTCGGACCGTTCGAGGCACAGCATTTGTATGAATTGCGAGAGAGAACAGGAAAAAGGTCGGATGGAGTGCTTCCATATTAGAAAAGAGGCTGTATCATCACGACTATAGAAAGATGGAATTGAAGTTGATGCCCTTTTCGCCGTGTCGTAAAATAAGGACCGTGAAAATGCCTCTGCACATACTGGCTCTTTGCGTGATGTTCACGAGTGGTTTTGTTGGTTGCTCAAAGGAGGATGCGGAGGCCAAGAAAGTAAATGTGCCTGCCATGATCGATGCCTTGAAAGGCGCGGACAAGGAGGCCAGAATCAATGCGTGCGTCGAACTCGCCAAGGCTGGCAACCGAGCGAAGCCGGCAGTGCAATCGCTGATCCCTCTTTTGAAAGACCCGGACCCCGTTGCCCGGCGCCTTGCTGCCTATGTGCTGGGAGAGATTGGGCCGGAAGCCAAATCTGCTTTACCCGAACTGAAAGAAATGCTGAATGATTCGAACCGTGAAGTCGTCATGCAAGCCGTTAATTCTCTGAGGAGCATTGATCCGAAGAACTATTCCGGCCTGAAAAACGAGCCTTCCACCCCGCCTTGAGCGAGTTTTGCCGCTTCCAACCGTTTTCAATCAAGAATTCGTGACTGCTGATTCGCCGCGCCCGTCGCTGGCTGGTTGGAGAACCGCTGTAACCGCAGACTGCATCCTGCCGGCGTTGTTGCCCGTTTCCACGGACTTTAGAACTGAACTTTAGGCGCTTCCTTCTCCTCGGTCGGCGTTTCAAAGAAGGGTTCTTCTTTGAACCCGAACATTCCCGCGATGATCACGGTTGGAAAAGTCTGGATTTGTGTGTTCAGTTTCGTGACCGAGTCGTTGTAAAACTGGCGCGCATAAGCGACCCGGTTTTCCGTGCTGGTCAATTCCTCCTGCAGCGATTGAAAATTCTGGTTCGCTTTCAACTCCGGATAGGATTCCGACACGGCCAGCAGTCGCGCCAGAGCCGAACTGAGTTCCCCTTCCGCTTTGATGACTTCTGCGGGCGAAGTCGCGCTCGTGGCTTTTGCGCGAGCGTTGATGACCCGCTCGAAGGTTTCCTTTTCGTGCGCGGCGTATCCTTTGACCGTGTTCACCAGGTTCGGAATCAGGTCATGCCGGCGCTTCAGCTGCACGTCAATTTGCGCCCACGCGTTCCTGACGGCCTGGCGAAGCGTCACCAAACCATTATAGGTTCCCATCAACCAAAGGCCGGCGGCAACAATGAACCCGACCAGGATCAGAAGGAGAATGATTGGAATTGTCATGACCGCATCTTACCGGGTAACCCGCCTTTGGCAATCCATTCGAATCTACAAAAACTCCACTCCTTTGTAATCCTGGCGGCGCTGAAAACCCATGTTGAAGTCAAACACTTCGCACGGCCTCTTCTTTCCGACGAATCGGACCAGCAAGGTCGCCACTCTTAAGCAGATCGAACTGTAGTCAACGCTGGATTCCGGGTTGCGAGGCGGGTAAAGCGCGGGTTGCGAGGTCACTTGGCGGGTACCGATCCGATTCGATTCTCTTCAGTGCCTCGATGGCGTGTTTTCTTACTTCTTTGTCCTTGTCCTTCGATGCCGCTTTGAGCACGGGAATTGCAGCCTTGGCTCCGGTGCCGGCTTCGGCCAGCGCGTCAATGGCGAAATAGCGGTTCCCCGCTTCTGGACTGTGCTGGATAAACCCGGTCAGGACGGCCAGGCCATGCGGTTCGTTTGGATCAATTCGCACGAGCCATGCGGCTGCGTTAATACGATCACCCCCCTGCGGAGAGTTCAACTTCTCGAGCAGCGCTGGAATGGCCGCCCGGTTATCGGTCGCGATTTTCTTGAGGGCATCGAGCGCGATTGTCCACACTTCGAGGTTTTGATCTGTCACGATCTCTACAAGATCGGGCACAGCGTTACTGGCAACCGGTCCCATGGCGCGCAACGTCCAGGCGGCGTCTCGACGCAACTTCGGATCATTCTTCTGCTTCAACGCATCAATAATAATCGCGAACGCAGCGGATTGCGTCGGATCAAGCTTGTAAATCGCCGCGGCAATATTCAATCGATCACCGCTGCCGGCATCCAGCAACCGATTGAGTGCCGGAAGGGCGGATTTCCCTTCAGAGCCTGCGTTTCCCAGGGCGGCCACGGCGTTCCACCGGATGTGCGGATCGTTGAGCGCTTCGATCAGATCGGGAACCGCCGATGCGGCCTCGGCACCCAGGAGCTTGAGCGACTGTGCAGCTATGCTGCGGGCAACCGTGTCAGGGTCCTTGAGTGCTGCGATCATATAGGGCACCGCCGATCGCGCGCCGTCGCCCGCGCCACCGAGCACGAACAGCGCACTGCGGCGCTGCATGACGTCCGGACTGTTCAGCGCGTTGGTCAGGAGCGGGAGAAGGACGTAGGCGGATGGTTTGGTGTAAAACAAAGCATCGCCGGCTTTGTCACGTCTCCGGTCCGCGCTGATCGAACCCGGCAATCTTCCTTGAAACGCCAGCGACAAACTCTCCGCCAATCGCAGATACTTTTTCCTGATCCCCGAATCCTGGTTGGTGTTCAACAGCTCTCTGACGAGGTAGGGCACCGCATTGGATCCCATTGCGCGGATAGCGTCCGTGATCTGAGCCGGGCCGCCACTGGCATCAGGCCAGGCCAAGCAATACTCCCTGAACCAAAAGCTCAACGGCTTGCCGTTGTAGCCGGGCTCTGAACTGTTCCTGTGGACCCACAAAACCATGAAGACGAAAATGGTTGCTCCGATAAGTGCGCCCGCGAATAACTTTTTGCTCCCGGCCATAACCTCAGTTTCTGCCACTCTTTCGACAGCGCATCAGCAATGAAATCATGGAAAATCAGGAGAATCAGAGGGGGCGCAACTTCCACCCTTTCGAATCCGGGCTGCGAGATTTCCGAAGGCCCCTCACCCTGTCCCACACCCTGTCCC
>QHPW01000367.1 GCA_003219675.1 Verrucomicrobiota bacterium | reverse complement strand
TGCGTTCAGCAGAATCGCGTTGTCCGGAATCGCTTCAATCAGTCCCAGCCCGAACAACGGCGTGGTCTGCCGTTGAGCGATGACGTTGGCTTCGGGAGGAACGATCTCCTGGCAACGCGGGTCAATGGCTGATTGCTGCAGCAACGAGCCGCCGAGTTCGGTCAGTGGGTCGAACTGTCCGTACACCACCCGGCCAAACCGGGTTTCAAGAATCGCGCTGCTTCCGCCCACAGCCGGAGCGGAGTGACACACGACACAGGAGACGTTGTTAAAAATCGGCCCCAGGCCTCTTTCGGGAGTTTCCTCGTCCAGAAACTCATCCAACCCAGCGGCGAACGCTGCAAGTTGGTCCTGTGTGAGGCCGGGAAGCGGGTCGCCAAATTGGGGCGACGCGGGGGGTGGCGGCAGCACGGGGGGTGGGAGCAGCTGCGCAAAGGCGACAATCGAGAGCGACGCGCTCAGGGCGGCCTGTAGTGCGAGTCTGGCGATGTTTTTCATATTATCTGGTTGGTTCATTGGTTTGTTTTGCTGAGACATCGACCCACTTTTGGGTATTGAAGGATTGTCCACCAAGCAGCGCTACGGCGCCCCCGATTTGAGATGAACCCCCGTTTTTGTGGGATGAACCCGGCAAAAAGCGTGATGAAACTGGTTTCGCTGGATCGGAGGGTCTGCTTCGATCGCCAATGAGCCGGGTGAGGCCAGACTCCGCCGAGCCCTGACTTCGATAGTTTAGTTAGAAATCAGGGCTCGACGGAGTCTCGCTCCACCGTGGTCTTCATGCGCGCCCAAAATGGCCCGGCTCCCCATGAACCTCAGAAAGTGGCACAGGCATCCTGCCTGTTCGGGACTGACAGGCTGGAAGCCTGTCCCACTCTGCAGCCGGCGCCGCAGTTCGTGGCCACAACGCACGGTCGCAAAACCGGTGGTTGGCCCTGATTCAGGAGAACCTCAACGCCCGTTCCGCTTCATGCAGATCGAGAGTCATTGCGAAGTGCTTCCCGTTGTGAAGGACTATGGCCTGTTCCCCTTTGGGCATCGGCAACAGCTCCTTGACATGGTCGAGGTTCACGATGGCGCTGCGGCTGATGCGCAGAAATTTCTTCGGGTCGAGCTGCGCTGCCAGCGCGCTCAACGACGCGCGCAGGATATGACTTTCCTTCCCGAACTGCACCGCGACGTAGTTGCCGGCCGATTCGATCGCGTCAATGTCGCCGGTCTTGAGGATCACGACTTTGTCGCCGGTCTTAACCACGAGACGCCTCAGATAATGGCTGCGGGCACGGCGCCGGCGGAGCGCATCGATGTCGGATCGAGCCGCAGTTCTCCCGTGTTTTATCGCCGGATGCTCACGAGCATGTTGCATGGCTTCCTTGGAGGGCGAATCCGCGCGTTTCATAGTCGAAATCTTTTCACACGCTCAATCCGTTCGTAATTTCTGTGCGCCGATTCTGTGCACCGTGCATCAATTTTGTGCAGTAATCTCGTCGTCGCTATCGGGTGAAGATCGGCGGGGCCGCGTGGAATGCCGCGGCGGGCCGACTCCGCCGCACCTCAACGGGTCATGCGACCGCGCTCGTTGCCATCGTTCAAGCACGTTCAATGTGTGCGCAATTCCAGTGCCACGCGCGCGAGTATGCGATTCTCGCAGCGCCGCAGCGCCTTTTGAAGAGAGCCACGACGGTTTCGCAGGAATGGTGGAAGGTCTCAGTCCCGACCCTTGTCGCTAAGCACCGGCCTGCCGGGAGAAAAGTGTTAAAAAGGAGGACAGCACTCCAGAGGCCGCGGACATCCTTGCCCGCGGTTCCTCCAGGCGGCAGGGATGCCGCGCGACTTGCGGCCATGGCAGCGGCAGCCGACGGTCGGCGGTCGGCGGTCGGCCGGTATTCAGTAGAACTTTAGCGCCCTTTCCGCTTCGCGCAGACCGAGAGTCATCGCAAATTGCTTCCCATTATGAAGGACCATGACGTGTTCGCTTTTGAACATCGGCAACAGTTCCTTGACCCGGTCGAGATTCACGATGGCGCTGCGGCTGATGCGCAGAAATTTCTTCGGATCGAGCTGCGCCTCCAGCTCGGTCAACGTCTCGCGCAGGATATGACTTTCCTGTCCGAATTGCACCGCGACGTACTTGCCGGCGGATTCGATGGCGTCAATGTCCCCGGTCTTGAGGATCACGACTTTGTCGCTGGTCTTAACCGTGAGGCGCGTCAGATAATGGCTGCGGGCACGGCGCCGGCGGAGCGCATCGAGGTCGGATCGAGCCGAGGCACCCCCCTGTTTTCCCAGGGGCTGCTCACGAGTTAGTCGCATGGTTTCCTTAGACACTGGAGCCGCGTTCGAGACGAAGCGTTGTTGTGTCTGGAAACCTTTCGACGCAACGGACGTTGGCACCTGCTCTTGCATCACTCAGTTCGGTCCTCCAAAAACTGACTTGCGCCCAAAGCGGTCAGCCCACGGGTTCCGTTCTTGAGCAGCTTGAGAATGAGTTCTGTTTCATAGCCGGCCGTTTTCTTTGTTCATCGAACCCCAAAGCGCGACGGGATTCACCGTCCTTCGTCCTACAACCTCATCAAACACGTCCCGCAATTGCCGCAACACCGCTCTCAGGACTCTGCATTGAGTGGGCTTTGCGAGTTCAAGCACACCTCCTACGATTGTCGCTTTGGCGTTTGGCATCCAATGGGGTCTTTACCTGAAAACCACCGTAGGGTTTTACCCCAGTCGGTGGGAAATCTTCCGCACATTTTCGAGCGGTTTTACCGCGCCGACAAATCGCGCTCCGCCGCCGACGGCCGCTTTTGGCCTTGGTCTTGCCATCTGAACCGGGCAGGCTGCGTCTCGGAGACCCGCGGTCCGGACCGCGCCTCTGTGAGGCGCAGCGGTTCATGGTCTCAGTGCGCGATTCGAGGATCGTGGAGGCTTCCCATGAACCTGACTTTGGTAGGGACATCGCGCTGCGATGTCCCCGCCCGCGAAGCAGCGGGCGGCATCAGTGCGCCGCTGAGCGTGGCGCGGACGGCGCAGCGCGCCGTCCCTACCAGGTTCAGGGTCCAAAGCGCGAAAATTTCGTGGAATTCTTCCCATGAACCGGCAAGGAGCTTGCCTGCATTGCAACGACTTATGCAATTCAGGTTCATGGGCCGTGAGCAGGTCCGAAAGGAACACGGAGCTTTCCATGAACCTCAGAAAGTGGCACAGGCATCTTGCCTGTTCGGGGCTGA
>QHPW01000363.1:9259-11333 GCA_003219675.1 Verrucomicrobiota bacterium | reverse complement strand
CGACGACTGTTGCATCGTGCGGTCGATGCGCACCGACGTGCCGAACCACGAGCCGGCGTTGATCCAGATGCACACCGGCAACGTCCAGCCCACCCGGCCCTCGATGGGATCGTGGTTGCTCTACGGGCTCGGCAGTGAAAACGAGAATCTGCCCGGCTATGTGGTGCTGCGGCCCACGCCGAAAATCGTCGTCGGCCCGGCGCTGTGGTCAAACAGCTTCCTGCCGGCCGAGTTCCAGGCCACCAGCGTGATCACCGCCGACATGAAGGTCGAGAAGCTCATCGCCAACATCAGGAACCCGAAGCTCACCGGGACCGAGCAACGCGAACAACTCGACCTGCTGGAGAAATTAAACCGTCTCCACCTCGCCCAGCGCGATGGCGATGCCGAACTTGAAGGCCAGATCAAGGCGATGGAAACCGCCTTCCACATGCAGCGCGAGGCGATGGAAACCTTCGACATCAGCCGCGAGCCGGAGCCCATTCGCGCTGCGTATGGCGACACGCCTTTCGCGCGTTCGTGCCTCCTGGCGCGCCGTCTGGTCGAGGCCGGCGTGCGCTTTGTGACGGTCTATTATGTGAGCTCGGACAACCAGCCCTGGGACACCCACACCAACCACGACGAGCGGCACCGCAAGCTGTGCGCGGACGGCGACCGCGCCGCCGCGGCGCTGATCTCGGACCTTAAAGCGCGCGGGCTGCTCGAGGAGACGCTGGTGATCTGGGGGGGCGAATTCGGGCGCACGCCGTACGCCGAAAACCAGAAGGACAAACCCGCCGGTCGCGACCATCATCACACCGCGTTCTCGATGCTGCTTGCCGGAGGCGGCATCAAGGGGGGCATGGTTTACGGCTCAACCGACGAGTTGGGGATGAAAGTTGTGGAAAACCCGGTCCACGTGCATGACCTTCACGCGACCATCCTCCACCTGCTCGGTCTGGATCACGAGCGCCTGACCTACCGGTACGCCGGTCGCGACTTCCGACTGACCGACGTGCACGGGCGGGTGGTGAAGGAGATCGTGAGTTGACCGGTACGAAATTTTTTGGCGACAGGCATCACGTCGGATGCTTACATGCCGGGGCAAATGAAAGTTCGGCCTGCGACGCGCGACGACCTGCCCGGCATTCTGGAGATTTACAATGAGGCTGTGCTGAACACCACCGCCACCTATGATTATGAACCGCGCACGTTGGAACATCGCACCGCCTGGTTCGAGGACCATGTGAAGAACAACCTGCCTGTCTTTGTCGCCGCGCAGGAGGATGGCCGCGTCGTCGGCTGGAGCGCGTTGAATCGCTACCACGATCGCAAGGGGTATCAGTTCACAACGGAGAATTCCGTTTATGTGGCAGCCGATCAGCGGGGCCGGGGCATCGGCAGGTCATTGATGCAACCTCTCATCGAAGCCGCGCGACAGCGCGGGCTTCACGCGATTCTCGCGGGCATTGACGCGCAAAACGAGGCCAGCATCCGGCTGCACGCATCGTTCGGTTTCGTCAAAGTGGCGCACTTCAAACAAGTCGGCTTCAAATTCGACCGCTGGCTCGACGTGGTCTATATGGAATTGCTGCTTTGATTTGCAGCCGGCCGCGCTGGTTCGAAAGATCATGAATAATGCAATTTCAGTCCGCCACGAGAAGACCTTGCTTATCCGGCCCGAATTCCTGAACCACGGCGGAACGGTGTTCGGCGGCTATATGATGCAATGGGCCGATGACATGGCTTACAACGCGGCGTCGCTCGCCTTCCCGTCCGCCGGTTTCGTGACCAAACTGTTCGGCCAGTTCGATTTCAAGGCGCCGGTCCGCGGCGGCGACATCGTCAAAATCTACAGTGAGGTGGAAAGTCGCGGCACGACTTCGTGCAAGATTCAGGTCTGGGCGATCAACGCGCGAACGCAGGCCGAAGTCTTCCGCACTTTCGCCGTGATGGTGAACGTGCGCGATGGCAAGAAGGTTCGGTTGGACGAGCCGCTTTGGAACCGGGAAGGAGGCTTTCCATGAACCCGGAGGAACGTCCAACATCGAACATCGAACGCCGAAGTGAGCGAGGATTCGCGCTGCCATTCGAT
>QHPW01000363.1:7370-9232 GCA_003219675.1 Verrucomicrobiota bacterium | reverse complement strand
TCTTTCCGTGAACCTCAGAAAGTGGCACAGGCATCTTGCCTGTTCGGGGCTGACAGGCTGGAAGCCTGTCCCACTCTGCAGCCGGCGGCCCGGTTCATGGCCTCAACTCACCTCCTATTTTGGGAGGTGTTCGCTTTCCATGAACCGCAAGGCAGGGCGGGCTGTCCCCAGCCCGCGGGGCCGCGGCGCGGTGAGGACACCGCGCCCTACCTGTTGGCAAAGTTCCCGGCCTCGATTCATGTCCGAATTTTGGAGATGTTCTTTTCCCGGGAAAGGTGCGGCCGGCTTCTTCGCCGCGGGTTGCTGTCTGCTCAGTGTCTTGCCTGGTCATGCTGCGAATCGTTCCAGTCTGTTGCAGGAGGACTTTCCGTTTCAGGGCGCGTGCATCAGAGGCGAATTTCCAGGCCGGAACGTTGCGATGAAAGGTCTGGCCATCCGCGTCGGCAATGACGCGAGCATGTTGTTTGACACCGAATTGCTGCGTATGGCGGCGGGTTGGACCGGCGGTTATATCACAACGCGCGGCGTGGCTTTCGATGGTCAGCATGGGGTTCACCCGTCCATTGTGGGCGATCAGAAGTTCGGGACAACCGCGTTGCCCGGCTGGGCGGACAATCGTGGCGAGTTTGCAGACCCGCGCCCCGAACCGTTCGGCCCTCTGCCCGATGACCAGGCGCACTGGGACGGACTTTACGCGAATGGCATGGACGTCGTCCTCGCCTATACCGTTCGTGGCACAAAGATTTATGAACAGCCTTCCAGCGTGGCGAATGGCGGGCAAATCGGGTTCGTTCGCACCTTTAAAACCGACAAAGTGAGAAACGACCTCCTGATGAGGGTTTGTGAAGCCGAGGGGGCGACGGGCACGGCCAGGAATAACATCGCGCACCTGACCGCGCCGGACGGCAAACTCACCGTCGTCGGTGCGGTCGCCTTGCCGAAGGGTGCCGGGCTGGAAGTGATCGGCGGGCGCGTCGCGCTTCTACTGCCGAAAAGCGCGCCGGCAGGCACGTTCAAGCTTGTGATTTGGAATGGGAGCGTGGCGAACCTGGCGAAGTTTCCCGGTTTATTGGAAGGCACGCCTGCGATGGTTGATTTCGCCAAAGGCGGGCCCGCGCACTGGCCGCAGGAGGTCGTGACCAAAGGAGTTTTGGAATCCAGCAAAACTCCCGACGGCGCTTATGTCACCGACCTCCTGA
Organism: Verrucomicrobiota bacterium; assembly: GCA_003219675.1. GTDB lineage: Bacteria > Verrucomicrobiota > Verrucomicrobiia > Limisphaerales > AV2 > AV2. The sequence continues at coordinate 8,033 of QHPW01000363.1, read as the reverse complement.
CACCCCCGCTTGACAACCCGTGGAAGCGCCGCGTGCGTTTCAGCGGTCTTGACTTTTTCTCCGACGGCAAGCGCGCGGCGCTCTGCACCTGGGATGGGGACATCTGGACCGTCTCGGGCATCGACGACAAACTCGAGAATCTCAAATGGCGCCGCTTCGCCTCCGGCATGTATGAGACGCTCGGCTTGAAAATTGTCAACGATGTGATTTACACCTCGGGCCGCGACCAGATCACGCGTTATTACGATTTGAACAAGGATGGCGAAGCCGATTACTACGAGAACTTGTGCAACCTTTACACCTCGACCGAAGGGTTCCACGAGTTCGTGTTCGACCTGCAAACCGACAAGGACGGCAACTTTTATTTCGCAAAAGCCGGTCCGGTGAATCCGGGCGGCAGCGGTTTTCAGCGCATTGCCGCGAACGCGGGAACGCTCATGAAAGTTTCCAGAGACGGCAAAAAGCTCGAAGTCGTTGCCACCGGTTTTCGAGCGCCGAACGGCATTGGCGTCAGCCCGACGGGCCAGCTCACCACCGGCGACAACCAGGGAACGTGGGTCCCGACCGATCCGTTGAACTGGATCAGGCCCGGCGGCTTTTACGGCGTCGTGGACACCGCGCATCGGGATCCGGTCCCGGAATTCAAGCCACCGCTCATGTGGT
>QHPW01000363.1:584-7110 GCA_003219675.1 Verrucomicrobiota bacterium | reverse complement strand
CTTTATGTCGCCGGATTGCAGGGTTGGCAGACCGAGGCGGCCAGGATCACCGGTCTGGACCGGGTCCGTTACACCGGCAGACCGGTTTATATGGCGCGCGACCTGAAAGTGGACAAGGCCGGCGTGCATATCACGTTCACGCAGCCGCTCGACCCGAAGGAAGCGGTTGACCCGCAAAACTACAGCGGCAAACGCTGGAATTATCGGCGAACTGCGAATTACGGTTCGGACGAATATTCGGTGGCGACCCCGGAGCGGAAGGGTCGTGACACCCTCGACATTACGGCGGCGAAAGTTTCGCCCGACGGCAAGACCGTGACGTTGGCGATCGACGACCTGCGCCCGGCGAACGTGCAGATCATCAGGTTCAACCTTAAAGCCAAAGACGGCACGCCCGTGAACTCCGAGATTCAGCACACCATCCACGCGATTCCGTGAAAGGCGGTTGTATGCGCAAACAGATTCGTCCAGGTTGGCGAAGCGGGTTGATGACGGCGCTGTTCGGTTGTTGTGTTTTCGCCTGCGCCTGCTCGAGTATCGGCAATGCCGCCGACAAATCTGAACCCGGTCTGGCCGTCGCATTCACTGCGCTCGACGGCGACAAAGCCAAAGCGACCGACGTGACGGTTCTGCCCAACGTGAGGCTCTATGTCCCGGCTGGAAAACCGCCGACGCCTTTTCTGTCTGCCGGAAAATTTTCCGCGGAATGGGCCGGGTTCGTCTCGTCGGAAATTCGCGACAATTACACCTTTCAGGCTGAACTGAACGGGGATTTGAAACTGGAAATCAACGGCGCCGCGGTCTTGGAAGCGAGCGCCCACGAGACAAACACCGCGCCGAGCAAACCTGTCCGGCTCAACAAAGGAACCAACGCGTTCAGACTTTATTTCACCAGCCCGGCGGAAGGCGCCGCTTTCGTTCGTCTCTTTTGGTCCACGCGGGAATTCGCGCTTGAACCGATTGCGTTGGGTGCATTGACTCACGAAACCACGGCCGAACTGCAAAAGGCGGGCCTGCTTCGGTTCGGCCGCGAGTTGTTCATCGAATTCCGATGCGCAAAATGCCACGCCGGGCCGTCGCCCGGTTCCGCCATTCCCGAACTGTCGATGGACGCGCCGGTCTTCGAGGGCATCGGCTCGCGTCGCAATTACCATTGGATGGCGCGCTGGATCGCCGATCCCAAATCGATGCGCGCGACCGCGCGCATGCCAAAATTGTTGCATGGACCGAAAGCGAAAGACGACGCCGAAGCCATCGCTGCATTTCTGGCTTCGTTGAAATCTGATTCGACGCCGAAGGACGCGAAAGAGGCGGGCGCCGAACAAATTGAAGCCGGGCGGAAACTCTTTGAAACGCTGCACTGCATCGCTTGTCATAACACGCCCGGAACGACCGAGAACGATCTGCAGAAAGTCTCCTTCAATCAGGTTCGAGCCAAATATGCCCCTGGCAGCCTGGTCGCGTTCCTGCGCAAGCCTGAGGAGCATTACGCCTGGATTCGGATGCCGAATTTCAAATTGGCGCCGGACGAGGCTGCGCCGTTGGCCGCCTTTCTTGAATCCGCGGCTGACAAGCCGGGAGACGTTTCCGCTCCGGGCGACACAGCCGCCGTCGAACGCGGCAGAAAGCTGGTGCAAACGTCCGGATGCCTGAACTGTCATTCGCTGAAACTCGAAAGCCAGTTTAAGATCAGATCGCTCGCCGAGTTGACGCCGGACAAATGGAAGCAAGGCTGCCTCGCCGCGATATCGAATGAGGACTCCAAAGCGCCGCAGTTCAGTTTCAGCTCAACCGAGCGCGAAGCGGTGCAGGCTTTTGCCGCCACCGACCGCGCGTCGCTCACCCGTCACGTTCCCGCCGAATTCGCGGAACGTCAGGCGCGCCTGTTGCGGTGTGCGGAATGTCACGGCAAATTCGAGGGCTTTCCGCCATGGGAAACTCTAGGCGGCAAACTGAAGCCGGAATGGATGAAGGCGTTCATCGGCGGCGAATTGGCTTACAAACCGCGTCCCTGGATCGAGCCGCGCATGCCGGCCTTTCCTCAGTATGCGGATGCGCTCGCGACGGGGCTGACTGAGGAACAGGGTCTTCCACCGCGGACACCTCCGGAGCCGCCCATCGACCTTGAAGCGGCGAAGATCGGTCGCAAGCTGGTTTCCGCGAGCGGCGGTTTCTTCTGCGTCTCCTGCCACGCCGTTGGCGGCCTGGCCGCCGCGCAGGTCTTTGAGAGCAACGGCGTCAATCTGGCCTACACCGGCGCGCGATTGCAGAAGGACTATTACCATCGCTGGGTGCGCAACCCGTTGCGCATCGAGCCCGGGACCAAGATGCCGGTTTACTTCGATGCGGAAGGGAAAAGTCCGCTGACCGATTACTACGAGGGCGATGCGGGGAAGCAAATCGAAGCCATCTGGCAATACATTCGCCTGGGCGACAAAATGCCGCCACCGGTCGAGGCGCAGTGAGGGGGGAGGCGTAGCGGCGGCCATCCTGGCTGCCGTAGAGGGCGGCATCTTGCCGCCCGGACAGAACGCCGGGTTGTTGGGCGATCTGCAAATAGCCGGACGCTTTAGAGCATGCGGGAGCTTGTTTCCGCCGGGCAGGATGCCCGGCTCTACGGCAGGCGAGACGCCCGCCGCTACGTCGCAGACCCGCGGTCCTCGAGTTTGCCGGGCCGACACTTGGAAATCATCCGCGTTGGCGAACGAACGCTTGACCGATTTACTACACGCCAGCTACAAATCCCGAAACACCCGGCTTATGCGAATTCAAATCAAGCGGATCCTCTGCCTCATTCTGCTCCCGCTCCTGTCCGACCCGGTTTCGTTGAATGGCGCCGGGGCGCAGACCGGCTCCGATGGCTGGAAGCCGTTGTTCGACGGCAAATCGTTCGAGGGATGGCGCGGTTACCGGACTAAGGCCATGCCGGCCAGGGGTTGGAAGGTTGAAGACGGCATTTTGAAGAAGGTCGGCGCTGAACACGGCGGCGACATCATTACCGAGCAGACCTTCGACAATTTCGAGTTGAGCTGGGAATGGCGCATCGGCCCGGGCGGCAACAATGGCATCAAGTATCTGGTCACTGAAGACCGTCCTTCCGCGCCCGGCCATGAGTATCAGATGATCGACGACAAGGCGAATGAGGACGGGAAGCTGGGCCCCAAACATGCCACCGCGTCGTTTTACGATGTTCTTCCGCCTGCGTCAGATGAACCGCTCAAACCTGCCGGCGAATGGAACAGCTCTCGCGTGTTGATTCAGGGCAACCACGTTGAGCACTGGCTCAACGGAAAGAAGGTCCTGGAATATGAACTGGGCAGTGACGTCGTGAAAGCCGCGGTCGCGAAGAGCAAATTCAGGAACGCGCCCGGGTTCGGCACCAAGCTCAAAGGCCACATCATGCTGACCGATCATCACGACGAGTGTTGGTTCCGCAATATCAGGATTCGTGAACTGCCTTCCCAATAGACCCTCGCTGGTGGGGCGAGAGTCCTCGCGAGCCCTGACTTGTCTTCGTTACGTTTGGTGCCTTGGTGTGTTGAGGATGTCGTCTCGCACACGGCGTTGTTCGCGGAAATTTTGGCCCGGCTCAGAGCTGGCAGAAGGAGCGCCGCCAGGATCGCAATCACGGCAATGACCACCAGCAGCTCGATGAGCGTGAATCCTCGCCATGCTATCCGAAACGTTTTCTTTGGATACGAAAGCCGATCGTTCATGCTACTGGCTCGCATTTTCATGCAGCAGTTCGATGCTATGTGTGCTACGGGGCGCCGCTTTTGTGCGCTTTATTATCCCTGTTCCAGAGCTTGAGAACCTCGTCGTTCCTGTAGTCAAAAAACATTCCCAGACTGCCGTTTTCGACGTGTCCATCGCAGAACGCCTCGTTCCAGCGCCCGGCCCCGCCGTGCCGTTGGAGCATGGCTTTGTCCTGTGGCGTCAACGCTCTGTCCGAATCCTGCATGCTTGGTGAAAACCTGGCAATGGCCAGGTGCCAGAACCACGGCGCCATGGGGACACCCATTGAATAGGGGCCATCGGGTTCCGGAGGCAGTATCGTGGAATCTCCGATGCTGATCATGCGGCTCGGATTGACCACCTCCACCTCTCGAATGGGCCGGAGCTGGCTGAGATTGGTAAACGTCTCGTCAAGCGGCTTTCCGCCGAATCCAAACGCATCCACAGTCACACCGTCACTTGCGTTGTAAGCATACGCGCCGGTTCCTCCGAACATTCCATCGGGAGAGCCGGGTTGATAATAAACGCCTCCAACACGGTTGTAACCCGGACACGCAAATGCGCGATTGGCTGAATTCGTGCTGATCCTGCCAACAACTTCACCGTTCGGGCCTTCGATTACGTTGTCCCCCGGCCATTTGTCCCCAATGTGATTTTCCAGAACCTGCATCCAGAACCGGCCCGGCGCACTGAACCATAAAGTTCCCGTGCAGTAGCGTGGATAAACCCCGAAATCGCCCACATACAGCGCCAGACCGATTCCCTGCTGCCGCAGATTGCTCTGGCAGATGGCACTCCCGGCCGCCTGTTTAGCCCGGCTCAATGCCGGCAGGAGCAGCGAAGCCAGGATCGCAATCACGGCAATTACCACCAGGAGTTCGACGAGCGTGAAGGCGAATTCTCTCCTTGCTGTAGAAGCGCGGAGACCGTTGACTTCAGGCCGATTCATGGCTTGTCTCCAGTATCTGATGCGTTGATTCTCCCCTACCACTACCGCCCATGTCCCGTCAAGTTTGCATACCCTGAACCCGCCACTCCGCAATATGTTGAACGCAACTCCCGCCGACCGAATTAATCATCATCTCCGTCTCTCCCGCTGGTGGATTTTCCTTTGGTTTTGCGGAGTCGCATTAACGCCGAGTCTGCGTGCGCTTGGCGCGACCGATGTTGTCGGAGCTCCGCCGCCCGGCCGACCCCCCAGGAGTCCACCGCTGACTCCCGAAGAAGAACTCGCCACGTTCAGCGTTCCACCCAGTTTCAAGGTCGAACTCGTCGCCGCCGAGCCGGATGGCGGCAAGTTCGTCACGGTCGCGTTCGACCACGCGGGGCGCATGTGGACGATGACGGCGTTCGAGTATCCGCTCGACGCCAACGAATCGCCGGCTGAAGCCAAGGCGCAGTTCGCTCACGGCGGACGCGACCGCGTGCTTGTCTTCGACACGCCCACCGCGCCGGGCCGCCAGAAACCGCGGACGTTCGCAGAAGGCCTGGCCATTCCGCTGGGGCTGTTGCCTTACAAGAACGGCGCGTTCGTCCAGTATGACGGCGAGATTCGTTTCTACGAAGACGCCGACGGCGACGGCCGGGCCGACAAATTCACGCCCGTGCTGACCGGATTTGGCATCGAAGATTCGCACCTGTTTCCGCACCAGTTCATGCGCGCGCCGGGCGACTGGATTCTGATGGCGCAAGGCGCGTTTAACTATTCGAAGGTCAAAACGGAGGTTGGTAACGTCACTGAGTTCAACAAGACGAAGCTGGCGCGCTTCACACCGGACGGAAAACACTTCGAGATCGTTGGCTGGGGACCGTGCAATATCTGGGGCCTGGTCGTGGACCGGCTCGGCGAAATTTTCATTCAAGAGGCCAACGACCAGGGCTGGCCGATGATGCCCTTCCTGGAAGGCGCGTCGTATCCGCTCTGCGGCGACGATGTGCCGCGTCCATACGCGCCGCCCTTCCCGAAGCTCGGCGAAAAGGAAATGGGCGGCACCGGTCTCAGCGGGCTGGCGATGAGCGAGGGGATGGACAGTTTTCCCGGCGCGTATCGCGACGTCTAGCCGCCGAGGTAACGAGGCGGACGGCGCGAATTCGCCTCCTCACGTCGGCGGCTACGACGCGTACGGAAACGGCTGGCGCCTCGAACATTTGCCCGACTTCCTGTTGAGCAGCGATCCGTGGTTTCGGCCCGTTTCCATTCACTTCGGCCCGGACGGCTGCCTCTATATCGTGGACTGGTACAACAAAATCATTTCGCACAACGAAGTGCCGCGGAACCATCCCGAACGCGACAAGATCCGCGGCCGTATCTGGCGCGTGCGCCACGAATCGCAGACAGCCCGTCGCGACGTTCCGAACCTTTACAAAGCATCTGACACGGAGTTGGTTGACCACCTTCGTGCAGCGAACACCTGGGAGGTCAATGCCGCATGGCAGGAAATTGTTGATCGTCACGCTGTTTCGCTCGCACCGGAACTCGCCGGAATCCTGATGAACGATTCGCAACCGAACGACCTCCGCATTCGCGCCCTGTGGTGTCTGGAGGGATTGGGCAAAGTGGAGTTGAGGCAACTGGAGAAGCTCGTTACGGCGAGGCATCGTGCTCTGCGGAAGGAAGCGCTGCGCGTCGCCCGCGGCATCGTGGCGCAGACGTCCCGCCTGCCTGTCCGTTCGCAACTCGAAATGGCCAGACGCGGTCTGGCCGACACCGACCGATTGGTCCGCCAGGAGGCGATCCGACTACTCGACGAATTGGTTGAGCAGGTCCCGACGCGAGAACTTCCCGCAACTG
>QHPW01000363.1:0-514 GCA_003219675.1 Verrucomicrobiota bacterium | reverse complement strand
ACCCGACGTCTGTTGCGGCCTGGCTGGACACGGATGAGGCAGGCAAGACGCCCGCGCTGCTGTCGGCCCGCGCATTTGCTGCCGTTGCGATGGGCGGGATCGAAGGGGCGAAACGCTTGGTGGCCTTGTTGCCCCGAATGCAACGGGGCCTTTCAAACGAGGAACTGCTGGTCATCGCATCCGCGCCAAACGTACCACGGGCCAACGACGCGCTCAAAACCGCACTCGCAGCCCCGGGCACGCTCCGCTTGCTTTACGACAATCGCAATCGTCTCCCCGACCACGCCCTGTTGGCACCGTTTCTGACCGATGCCCTGCGCAGCCTGCTGGCGCGCGATCCGAGTGATGCAAATCAGGACCTGCTGGTGAAGCTCGCCGCCGGTTTCCATCTCACGGGTCTGGAGGATCCGCTGGTCGCCGCCGCCACAACACCCGCTGCCGGTAGTGATCGCCGCCTCGCGGCATTGCGAGCGCTGCGCGAGTCCGGTTCAACGCGCGTCGATGTTTTTCGTCG
>QHPW01000362.1:12547-14823 GCA_003219675.1 Verrucomicrobiota bacterium | reverse complement strand
GTCCAACTGGCCACGCCCAGTTTGCCGCAAACGGTGCAACAGCAGGGCGTAGTCGTTGCGAAAGCCACCCGCAATTTCATGATGTTCTTCACGCTCTCGACGACGGACGACAGTCTCGATGAAGTCGCGTTGGGAAACTACATCGCCTCCAGCGTTCTCGATCCCATTCGGCGCGTCACGGGAGTCGGCGAAGCCAACATGTTCGGTTCCCAATACGCGATGCGGGTCTGGATCAATCCCGACAGGTTGAACAGCTTCGGTCTCACCGCCGCCGATGTCACCACCGCGATTCAGAATCAAAATGCGCAGGTGCCGGTCGGGCAGATCGGCGCGACTCCATCAGTCGAAGGACAACAGCTCAACGTCATCATGCAGGGGCGAACGACTCTGCGCACCGCGCCGGAATTCGGAAATATTTTGCTGCGAACAAACCCCGACGGCTCGCGCGTTTTGTTGAAAGACGTGGCGCGCGTCGCTCTAGGCGCGGAAAATTACGGCACGCAGGCGCGCGTCAACGGACACCTTTCCGCCGCCGTTGCGATCAAGCTTTCGCCCACGGCCAACGCGCTCAACACCGCCGGGGCGGTTCGCGAAAAGGTCGCGGACCTGTCCAGATTTTTCCCGCCAGGGGTGCGCGTTGATTATCCGCTGGACACCTCGACCTTTGTGCGGATTTCAATCGAAGAGGTTCTCAAAACGCTGGTTGAAGCCATCGCGCTGGTGTTCCTGGTGATGTATTTGTTTCTCCAGAATATTCGCGCGACGCTCATCCCGACGATTGTGGTTCCGGTCGCGCTGCTCGGCACCTTTGGTTCGATGCTGGCGTTCGGATTTTCCATCAACGTACTGACAATGTTCGGAATGGTTTTGGCCATCGGCATTCTCGTCGATGACGCCATCGTGGTCGTGGAAAACGTGGAACGCATCATGGCTGAGGAAGGTCTTTCGCCGCTCGAAGCGACGCGCAAGGCGATGAAACAAATCACCGGCGCGCTCATCGGAATCACGCTGGTGCTCACGGCGGTTTTTATTCCGATGGCATTTTTCAGCGGCTCGGTCGGAACGATTTACCGGCAATTTTCCTTGTCGCTGGTTTCGTCGATGTTGTTTTCGGTTTTTCTGGCGATGTCGTTGACCCCGGCGTTGTGCGCAACGTTGTTGACGCCGATTCCCAAAGGACACAAACACGAGAAGCGCGGATTTTTCGGATGGTTCAACCGTGCTTTCGCCAAATCCACGACCCGCTATCAATCCTCGGTTGGCCGGATTTTGAAACACAGTCCGGTTTCCATCGTTGTGTATGTGTTGATTATTGGTTTGGTCTGCCTTTTTTATGTCAGTTTGCCGTCGTCGTTTTTGCCGTCGGAAGACCAGGGTTATTTCATCACCAATATCCAATTGCCCGTCGGCGCGACCAAGGAACGAACGGACGAAGTTCTCCGGCAGGTCGAGGATTATTTTTTGAAACAGCCGGAAATCGAGAGCTTCATCACTGTCGCCGGCTTCAGTTTCAATGGACGCGGGCAAAACTCCGCGCTTTCGTTCGGGCGGCTCAAGGATTGGAACAAACGCAAAGGCGCCCAACACACCGTTCAAGCCGTGATCGCGCGCGCGGCGGCAAAGTTTTCCTCGATCAAGGACGCGATTATTTTTCCGCTGAATCCACCGGCCATCAATGAATTGGGCAACTCGACCGGATTCGACCTGGAACTGCAAGACCTCGCGGGACTCGGTCACGACAAATTGTTGGCCGCGCGAAATCAACTTTTGGCAATGGCCGCGAAAAGTCCGGTGGTTGTTGGCGTGCGGGTGCAAGGTTTGGAAGATGCCGCGCAATTGAAAATCGATCTGGACGAACAAAAGGCCAACGCGCTCGGTGTTTCGCCCGCGGACATCAACACCACTTTGCAAACCGCTTTCGGGTCCGCTTACGTAAACAATTTCATCAACGGAAATCGCGTCCAACGCGTGATTGTCCAGCTTGACGCGCCGTTTCGCATGTCGCCCGACGACGTGAGAAATGTTTATGTCCGCAATCGCGCCGGAACGATGGTGCCGCTTTCGGAGTTCACGACTGTGAATTGGATTTACGGTTCGCCGCAGTTGCAGCACTACAATGGTTTTCCGTCCTACGAAATCATCGGCGCGGCTGCATCGGGAAAAAGCACCGGCGAAGCCATGGACGCTATGGAAGAGATGGCGAAACAATTGCCCGCGGGAATCGGTTACGAATGGACCGGCCAATCCTACGAAGAACGCCTGTCCGGTTCGCAGGC
>QHPW01000362.1:9710-12413 GCA_003219675.1 Verrucomicrobiota bacterium | reverse complement strand
TGCTGACCATTGTCGGCCTTGCGACCAAAAACGCGATTCTGATTATTGAATACGCGAAGGATCTCCAGGCCGAGGGAAAAGGCTTGATCGGAGCAACGCTCGAAGCCGTCCACTTGCGGCTGCGGCCGATTCTCATGACATCATTCGCATTTATTTTGGGAGTGATGCCGCTCGCCCTCAGCGTCGGCGCGGGTTCCGCGAGCCGCAACGCCATCGGAACGGGCGTGGCCGGCGGAATGTTCGCCGCAACCGCGCTCGGCCTGTTTTTGATCCCGGTATTTTACGTCGTCGTTCGGCGCATTTTTAAGACGAAGGTGAAACCCGCTCCAAATCAAGAACCCGGAACCGACATTTCCGGCGGCGGCAAGGAGCCAATCGTATGAACAAGCACCGCCTCTATATTCTTGGCCTGGGAACGCTGTTGGGCGGTTGCACGATGATGCCCAACTATGATCGGCCGCCCGCGCCGGTGAGCAGCTTTTGGCCCGATGGTTCAATGCAACGCAACGCAATCAACACCGCTGCAGCCGACATTGATTGGCGTGATTTCTTCGATGATCCACGGTTACAGAGTTTGATCAGCCTGGCGTTGGCGAATAATCGCGATCTGCGAATTGCCGCGTTGCGCGTCGAACAGGCGCGCGCTCAATATCGCATTCAACGCGCGGACCTTTTTCCCGGTGTTCAAGGCGACGCGAGTGTCGTTCGTCAAAGGTTCTCGGGCGCAGTTACCGCTTTCAACGGGGGCAATGTTCTCACGACGTATAGTCTCGATGTAGGCGCGGCGTATGAGGCGGATCTTTTTGGCCGTGTGCGAAGCCTGAAAAGGGAGGCGTTGGAAAAATATTTCGCCACGGAAGAAGCGCGCAAAAGCGTTCAAATCGCGCTCGTGTCCGAAGTGGCGACGGAATATCTGACGCAATTGCGTTTGCGGGAAGCCAAAGCCATCGCAGGTCATACATTGGAAGTGGTTCAATCGTCGTACAATTTGATCAAGCGCCGTTTCGAAGCGGGGGCGGCATCAGAATTGGATTTGCGCACAGCGGAAGGGCAGGTCCAAACGGTGCGCGTCAACGCGGCCAATTACCTGGAGCTTCTGGCGGAATCGGAAAACGCGCTCGTCCTGTTGGTCGGACAACCACTGCCGGATAATCTCCCTTCCGGCAAACCGTTTCAACAACAGCATCTCCTTGCCGATCGGCCCGCCGGCATTCCTTCCGAAGTATTGCAGCGTCGCCCCGATATTCTTGCCGCCGAACACACGTTGAAAGCGGCCAATGCGGACATCGGCGCGGCGAGGGCCGCGTTTTTTCCGCGGATTCTCCTGACCGGTTCAGCCGGCACCGCCAGCGCGAAGTTGAGCGATTTATTCACCGGCCCATCCGAGACATGGAGTTTTTCGCCGCAGATAGCGATTCCGATTTTCGACGTCGGCGGTAATCGGGCAAAACTCGAGGTCTCAAAAATCAGCAGGAAAATCGAAATCGCCAACTACGAAAAAACCATTCAAACCGCGTTCCGGGAAGTGGCGGACGCGCTGGCCGTCCGTTCCATTCTCGATGAAAAACTTAAAGCGCAGGAACTTTTGCTGAGCGCCCAGCAAAAACGCTTCGACATCACCAACGCGCGTTATCGACAGGGCGTGGACAGTTACGTGGACGTTCTCCTCGCGCAACAGGATCTATACGCTGCGGAGCAAAATCTTTTGCAATTCCAGGCTGCCCGCCTGCTCAATGCGATCGCCCTTTACCGCTCGCTGGGGGGCGGTTGGAAATCCTGATGTGGGTGGATAGCCCATGCCCTGGCGGTCAGTCATGAAGCGGCCGGTCTGGGTTCCGCTCTCAGGGCTTTCTCGTAGCAAGCCAGGGCTTCCTGGAATCGAAGCAGGCGACTGCAAACCGCCCCTTTGTGGAGGTAGGCCTGCGTCATCGAATTGTCAGCGGCGATGGCGCGTTCGTAGCTGTCGAGGGCCTGTTCCATTCGATGGAGCTGTTCCAGGGCCATTCCCCGTTTAAGCAGCGCTTCCGCGTTTCTCGGATCGAGAAGTATGGCGCGGTCAAAACAGCGCAGCGCTTCATCCACCTGGCCAAGATTCAGCAGTGCCTGACCCTTTCCTATGAAAATCGAGACTTGCGGTGTTGGCTCTTCGGCGACGGGCCTTACTCCACTGGTTGTGGAAGGTTGAGCCGGAACTTCCGTTTCCAAATCCTCTGGCGGCCGCTGTTCCGCCGTCTGTTCCATTTCGAGAATCCGCTTTTCAAGTCGTTCGAGCGCGCTCATGAACCGGGCATTGATCTGGTCAGCCTGACAGAAAGTGCCGGGCGCAAGGTCACCCGTCCCCAGTGCTGGAAGTGTCTGGCTGTGCCCCCAACCCCCCACAGGCAAACGCAACGTCAGTTCAAAAAGCCGGTTCATCGCGCGCGTCAGCACCAACACGGCGCAGAGAATGCCAACGAGTGCCACCCCACCCTGGATGCTCGCGACGATGACCAGCGTGCGATACGAACTGCGAATCACCTCCAATTCGCTTTGGCGCTGAGACTGCAGCGCCCGTTCAACCAGGCCGAGCCTTTGGTCGAGGATTTCCATTCGATCAGGAGGCAAGATGTTGTTGGTGAGTGAGTTCGGCTCGGCGGTCTGTTGGGCGACGGGTTCGATCTCAGGGCGCAGTTGTTCGATTGTCTGCTGAATAACATCCGTACT